>SHZL01000044.1 GCA_009692275.1 Lysobacterales bacterium
CAGGTGAGCCTTCAGGCGAGCGGTGACTGGAGTTTGCTTGAAGATGGTTATCGCTCTGATTTCGACATCATGATCACCGCTGAATCACTCGGGAAATTGATGAGTTCCATGGATTTCAACACGTCCCTGGAAGGCGGGCAAACGGTGCTGCAGTTCAGTGCCTGGTGGCCAGGCTCTCCCGCAGCTTTTGCGCTCTCCCGCCTAAATGGAAAACTTGAATTCAGCGTCATTAACGGCCAGATAACCAACGCCAGTGCCGGTTCCAGCAGGCTGCTCGGCTTATTGAGTATCCAGGCATTGCCCAGGCGTCTTTCCCTGGACTTCAGGGACGTATTTGACTCGGGGTTTGATTTCGATGAGGCTACCGGAACTTTTGAAATGGAAAACGGCACGGCGCACACGGACAACGTCGAGCTGTCTTCCTCGGCAGCAAGCATCAGCCTGGTCGGCAACACAAACCTGGTGACGCAACAGTACGACCAGGTGATGACCGTTCGGCCCGGGTTGGGGAATACACTCCCGATCATAGGCGCTTTGGCAGGCGGTCCTGGCGGTGCCGCTGCGGGGCTGGCCTTGCAGGGGCTGTTGCAAAAGCAGATCGGAGAAGCGTCACAGGTGCAATACACTATCCATGGCAGCTGGAGCGAACCGGTGATCGAGCCAGTGGGCAAGGATAAAGGCGGTGGCTAAGGCCGCCATGACGGTGTCACAGGGAAGATGCGAATGAGCGACATGATTCAGTTGGCCGAGCAGGAATTATTGGCACCGGGTGGCCTGGACCAGCACGACCTGGAAAGGGTCTTGTGCGACCTCATGGGACCGGCAGTCGATTCCGGTGACCTGTACTTCCAGAACGTCAGCCACGAATCATGGACCATGGAAGACGGTCTCGTGCGCAGCGGCAGTTATGCATCTGAAAAAGGCGTCGGGATACGCGCCATCAGTGGTGACAAGACCGGATTTGCATACGCTGATGAAATCGTCATGCCATCACTCCTCCAGGCGTCACGCGCAGCACGTGCGATTGCAAACCAGGGTGGACAGGGCCGGGTACAGGCGTGGAAAAGAAAAGATGCGACTGCCCTCTACCAGCCGCAAAACCCGATGGATGTGCTGGGTGCTGACGAGAAAGTTGAACTGCTGAAAAAAATAGACAGCTATACCCGGTCGTGCGACCCGCGGGTCAGTGAAGTCATCGTCAGCCTTGCTGCCACCTTTGAAACGATCCTGGTCGTAGCAACTGACGGCACGTTTGCCGCAGATGTTCGCCCCCTGGTACGACTGAACGTAAGCGTAATAGCCACGCAGGGCGACCGCCGGGAGCAAGGAAGCGATGGAGGCGGGGGCCGGTTCTCTTACGAAGAGCTGGTGCACGATCAGGTCTGGCAGCGCTTTGCTTCTGAAGCTGTGCGGCAGGCCCTGGTCAATCTCGATGCGGACCCGGCACCCGCTGGCACCATGACCGTTGTACTGGGCCCTGGCTGGCCGGGAGTCTTGTTGCACGAAGCGGTGGGACATGGACTGGAGGGGGACTTCAATCGCAAGGGAACTTCCGCTTTCAGCGGGCGGCTGGGGGAAAAAGTGGCAGCGTCCTGTGTCACTGTCGTGGATGACGGCAGCTTGCCGCGTCGCCGCGGCTCGCTAACGGTGGATGATGAGGGCACTCCCACGGAGCCGACTGTGTTGATTGAAAATGGCGTGCTGCGCGCCTACATGCAGGACAAACTCAACGCGGGCTTGATGAACATGCCAACAACTGGCAACGGACGGCGTGAATCGTTTGCCCATCTGCCCATGCCGCGAATGACCAACACATTCATGCATGCCGGCGATTATGCAGCTGAAGAAATCATCTCATCGGTGGCAAAGGGACTGTACGCCGTGAATTTTTCCGGTGGCCAGGTCGACATTACTTCAGGGCGTTTTGTATTTTCAACCAGCGAGGCCTACCTCATCGAGAATGGAAAGGTGACGCGCCCGGTCAGGGGGGCAACCTTGATTGGGAATGGTCCCGAGGCGATGACCCAGGTTTCGATGGTGGGAAATGATTTACGCCTGGACCCTGGCATCGGCGTCTGCGGCAAGGATGGTCAAAGCGTTCCGGTTGGGGTTGGTCAACCCACCTTGAGAATCGATGGTCTAACCGTGGGCGGCACTGAAGCGTGATGCACTGCAGCTTCAGGGACAAGGCGGCAGTGGTTGTTCCAGGTCCATATCCCGAAGTGCACGAAAAAGTGCACGTGACGCGGCGGGCGGCTTTCCGGCCTTCAATTCAAGAGCAGCATTGCGGATCAACTGGCGCAGGGATTGAACGTCTACTCCGGCACGTTGTTGCAGCAATACTTCCAGGGCAGTATCGCCCTGCTCCAGCAGGAAATCCCGCCAGGCTTCGCTGCGATGCTGCCTTCCCGTGAGTGCCAGTGCTTCGCAGTGGAATCCTTCGACTGCTGCGATGATGGGTGAAGGGTCAGTACGGCGCATGAGCTTGGCGAGGTACAGGAGTTGCCTGCGCCGGGCTCCGTGGGAACGAAAAGCCCTGGCCTGCTGGATGGCTAACAGGATGTCTTCGTCCAGGGGTACTTTGCTCAGTTGTGACTTGCTCAGTTCCAGCAATTCAGACGCAAGGTCTTTCATCGCGTGCGCATCGCGTTTCAGCTGGCTTTTGCTGATGAGTTGTTCGCTTCCCGATGGCTCTTCGAGCTCTTCATTTTCATGTTTTCCAGTGGTCATGGAATACTCCGGAATTGCATAATTGTTCCCAGGGGAGTTTTTTAAATGCCTGAAATTTCCATGGTAACCCAGCCGCAGTTCGATCGCGACGCAGAACTCGACTCAATGCAGGCACATGTCGAGCTTGCATTGGAACAAGCGCGCAAGAAAGGGGCGACCTCCGCTGAAATATCTGCGCATACCAGCCAGGGATTGTCTGTTTCGGTGCGGGTGGGTGAGGTTGAAACCCTTGAGTACATGCAGGATCGCGGCATCAGCGTTTCGGTTCTGCTGGGCAAACGCAAAGGCCATGCGAGCAGCGCAGACCTTAGTCAGCAATCTATCGACCTGTGCGTCAGCAAGGCCCTGGAAATTGCCAGGTATGTCCAGGAAGACCCGTGCAATGGCCTCGCCGAAGCGGAGCTCCTGGCAACCGAGTTTCCGGACCTGGATATTTGGCACCCTGCAGCTCTGGATGCCACGGCCGCAATCGAACGCGCCTTGTCGTGCGAGGCGGCAGGGCGCGAGAATCCGAAAATCACGAACTCAGAAGGTGCATCCTTTGATGCTGGCCTCGGCATCGGCGTCTACGGGAACTCCCACGGTTTCATCGGTCGTAGCGCCGGCACGCATTTCAGCCAAAGTTGCGTCCTTATTGCCGGGAAGGGCGACGCCATGCAGCGCGACTACAGCTTTGATAGCCGGCGCAGTCTTGCTGACCTGGAACCGGCGGAAGCGACCGGCCGTGAAGCGGCGATGCGAACGGTACGTCGCCTCGGCGCCAGAAAAATAAAGACCGCAAGACTGGCGGTGCTGCTTGCACCCGAAGTGGCCAAGAGCCTGATCGGCAACTTCGTTGGCGCAATTTCGGGCTCGGCGTTGTACCGCAATGCATCCTTCCTCAAGGGATCCGCAGGCCAACAACTGTTTCCCGCGTGGCTGAACCTGACTGAGCATCCGCATCTGCTGCGTGGCGCAGGCAGTGCTGCGTTTGATGGTGAGGGGGTCGCAACCAGGGATCACTGCATAGTGGGGGAAGGCGTTCTCAGGGATTACCTGCTTTCGAGTTATTCTGCACGCCGCCTGGGTTTGCAGACCACCGGAAATTCAGGCGGTGTCAGGAACCTGACGTTAATGTCTGGCGGTGGGTCTGGCGGTGGGTCTGGCGGTGGGTCTGGCGGTGGGTCTGGCGGTGGGTCTGGCGGTGGGAACGAACCTGACCTGATGGCTGGGATGGAGTCCGGCTTGTATGTGACCGAAGTGATGGGGCAGGGAGTAAACCTGGTAACTGGGGATTACTCACGTGGGGCATCCGGCTTCATGATCAAAAACGGACAAATCGGCCAACCGGTGGAAGAAGTGACCATCGCGGGAAACTTGCGTGACATGTTCCTTAATATCGTTGCTGCCGGTTCGCGGCTGGATACGCGTGGTAATATTCATGCCGGAGAAATTCTCCTGGCCGAGATGGTGGTTGCAGGCGGGTGAGTGTTTTCAAACTTGTGCGGGTTGTCATCCTGCTCAGTATTCTATTCGTACTGCTGCTCTGCACCTGGATCAACGAGCGCAGGCTTGCCAGTTGGGAACGGCCGATCTGGGTAACGGTTTATCCCATGGTAGCGGACAATAGTCCCGCAACCCGGGCGCACGCAGAGTCCATTGAGGAGTCCACGTTTGCAGGTGTCAATCGTTTTTTTGAACGCGATTTGCGCTTGTATGGTGTAACCCTGACACCCCCATTCAATTTTCAGATTGCTACCGTCAGTGATGAATTGCCTCCAGCCACTCCTGATCGCGATGACATGATTGCAATCGCCGTCTGGAGTTTGAAGATGCGCTGGTGGGTGTGGCGCATGCAGCGAAATGATGGACTGGCTGCGACCGATATACAGTTGTTCGTGCTTTACCACGCCCGGGGAGCCGACAGCGAAATGAAAATGTCCGTTGGAATGCGCAAGGGCATGTACGGCCTGGTAAAGGCATACACAGGGAGGGACTTGCAGGAGCAGAATAATGTCGTTATTGCGCACGAACTGCTGCACGTTTTCGGGGCAACGGACAAGTACACCGCTGGTACCGGGCAGCCTGAATTTCCTGCCGGTCTTGCCGACCCTGAACGCCGACCGGTGTACCCCCAGATTGCGGCAGAAATAATGGGGGAAGGATCGCCTTGAGTCCAGACGAATCCATCATGCACGAATCACTTGAGCAATGCCGGATTGGGCATAAGACAGCCGAAGAGATTGGCCTGTTCTCGCAACTGCAAACAGATTAGTTGGACGTTGATTGCGGCCGGAAAAAGCGCGACAGGTGGCGAGTCAGTCGAATTGCGCTATCCATAGGCAGCCAGCGCATCAATCGCGCGATCAAGCGGTTGACGCGGCCAGGAATGGCAACGACCCTGTGCTGCTGTGTTACCGCATCAATTCCGCAAGAAACAACCTCCGCTGCTTCCATCCACATCCATGCAGGCATTTTGCTTACCAGTTGGCGCGTGCCCGACACGTCATGAAATTCAGAATAGGTGAATCCCGGGCACAAGGCCGAGACGCGAACCCCGGTGGCGCTATTTTCCATGGCGAGCGATTCTGAAAACCTGATCAGGAAGGACTTACTAGCGCCGTAAAGCGTATGTGCGGCAGAGCCTGGCACCAGCCCGGCAAGGGAAGCGACATTGATGATGTACCCTGACTTACGGGCTTGCATGGCGGGAAGTAATCGCCACGTCAGGTCGCAAACCGCGGTGATCATGACCTGGATGAATTCAGCATGACTGCGCCAGTCGGGCACCGTGAAATGCCCCGGTACGCCGCACCCGGCATTATTAACCAGGAATTCGACGCTAATATTCTCGCTTTGCAGCTTTTGCGAGAGTTCGGCTGCTGCATTGGCCACCGACAGGTCCAGCGGAAAGACACGGGTGTCCACGCCATAGTCGCGCTGCAATTCTGTAGCCAGGGTTTCAAGCCTGTCCTTGCGCCTGGCAACCAGGACCAACGAGTAACCACTCGCTGCCAGTTGGCGGCAAAACTCGGCGCCGATGCCTGCGGATGCGCCGGTGACCAGTGCCCACTTTTGCGTGTGGGCGGGTGAGGTGGTTTGGGTGGTCATGAAGAAGTTTTCTCCCGGTGGTGCGCGCACATTGCGATCTACGGGCAGCATGGGTATCCTACCGCCCGCCAGCTGGAAATTCAGCAACCGGCATGAGCACGATGCGAAAACCCGGAGAATCTGATGAGAAAACCGCTTGTTGCTGGGAACTGGAAGATGCACGGCAGCAAGTCGATGGTGACCAGTCTGCTGAAGTCCCTGCTGGCAGGAAGCAGCCCCCAGGATGCGGTTGATCTGGTTGTTTTTCCTCCTTTTCCATACCTGTATCGTGCGCAAAAACTGCTCAGGGACAGCTCCATAACCTGGGGCGCGCAAACCTTGAATCCCGCTGCACAAGGTGCACACACGGGGGAGGTTTCGGCTTCCATGCTGCTTGATCTGGGTTGCCGCTATGTGCTGGTGGGCCATTCAGAACGACGCCGCCTTTACGGAGAGAGTGATTCCGATGTGGCCGCCCGATTTGAGACCGCCGTGCAGGCGGGGTTGGAGCCTTTGCTTTGCGTGGGCGAAACCCTGGAACAGCGTGAGCGAGGTGAAACCAATTCCGTGATCACTGCACAAATCGATGCTGTGCTTGCGCGTTGCGGGATAGATTCCCTGGCATCTGCGACCATTGCCTATGAACCGGTATGGGCAATTGGCACCGGGAAAACCGCCACACCCGATCAGGCCCAGGAAGTTCATGCACTCATACGTGACAAACTGCTGGCACGAGATGATATGATAGGCAGCCAAATACGTATTTTGTACGGCGGCAGCGTCAGTAGTTCCAACGCCGCCGATTTGTTTGCCCGGGAAGATATTGATGGCGGGCTGGTTGGCGGGGCGTCCCTGAAAGCTGAGGATTTCCTGGCCATACGGGACGCCGCTGCCTAGCACTTATCTTGGCCGGAGCTTTTCTGGTTTGGCACTGGATGGAAATTAGACATGGTTGCTTTAAACATTTTTCAAGTTCTGGTCGCGATTGCGATGGTGGCCCTCATTCTCGTGCAAAGAGGAGCTGGTGCGACTGCGGGAGCGGCATTTGGTAGCGGTGCTTCCGGAACGGTTTTCGGGGCAAGGGGGGCAGGGACGTTTCTGACCAAGTCCACTTGGGTGCTGGGTGCCTTCTTTTGCGCCATCAGCCTGACCATTGCGGTCATAGTGTCCCGCGCTGATGTTTCACCCTCATCGGATCTTGGAGTGATTGCCGCCTCCGAACCGGTGCAACAGGAAGCCGCGGAAGTATTGGCTACCGAGGCCGCGTCTGAAGCAGAGAGCGGCCCGGAAGTGGACGTTCCAACAATGATGATTAATGAGAACAATGCCGAGGGTGCCACTACCCCGCCTGAGCAGGCAGCTGAAGACCTTCCCGGGGTCAAAGAACCGGTTGCGGAATCAACTGAAATCAACCAGGATCAGAAAGCCGCGGGTAAAGATTCAGACGATTCCTGATACGAAGGCGCTAATTGCCCACGTGGTGGAATTGGTAGACACGCTATCTTGAGGGGGTAGTGGCGAAAGCTGTGCCGGTTCGAGTCCGGCCGTGGGCACCATTTTAGATGAGGGAGAGTAAGGGCTCCCCGTTAAGGTGAAATACTGGAATGCTGGCAGACTATTTTCCCATCCTTGTTTTCCTGGCGATCTCGATCGTACTGGGTATCGTCCTGCTGTCCGCGGGCGGATTGTTGGGTCCGCGCCGGCCCGACAGTGAAAAGCTTTCTCCATACGAGTGTGGTTTCGAGGCCTTCGAAGATTCACGGACACGATTTGACGTCCGTTACTACCTGGTAGCGATCCTGTTCATTATTTTTGACCTGGAAATTGCCTTTTTCATCCCCTGGGCACTGGTGCTGGATAAACTCGGAACCTACGGCCTGCTTGCAATGATGGTTTTTGTACTTGAGCTGGTTATCGGCTTTTTCTTCGTTTGGAAGAAGGGGGCTCTGGAATGGGAGTAATAAATCCCGTCCCGATAAGCGCAGTCGATGACATTCTGCGACCCCATGCGGATCAAAATCCCCTGCTTGAGCGCGGTATGGTGACAACCTCGCTTGATGTCCTGGTCAATTGGGCGCGCACGGGGTCGATGTGGCCGATGACATTTGGCCTGGCGTGCTGTGCCATCGAAATGATGCAGGCGGGCGCAGCGCGCTATGACCTGGATCGTTTTGGTGTGGTGTTCCGCCCCAGCCCGCGCCAGTCGGATGTCATGATCGTGGCTGGAACGTTGTGCAACAAAATGGCGCCTGCCTTGCGCAAGGTGTACGACCAGATGCCGGATCCAAAGTGGGTGATTTCCATGGGATCGTGTGCCAATGGTGGTGGCTACTACCATTATTCTTATGCAGTTACCCGCGGCTGTGATCGCATCGTACCCGTGGACGTCTATGTTCCCGGATGCCCTCCCACTGCTGAGGCCCTGGTTTACGGAATACTGCAATTACAGGCAAAGATTCGCCGTACCAATACAATTTCCAGATAAGCCCATGAAAGCAATCCCCGAGGCGGTAACCGAACAGTTTTCTGTGATTTTTGGAAACCGTGTAACCGTTGCAGAAGTGCGATTCGGCATTGTTACCATCGAAGTTGCCCCTGAAAACTGGCTCGAAGTTTGCCGTGTTTTGCGCGGCAACTCAGAATTTGCCTTTGAGCAGTTAACCGATCTGTGCGGCGTGGATTACCTTGGTTTTGGCCAGACGGAATGGGAAACCAGTGATGCCACCTCCGAAGGTTTCAGCCGCGCTGTTGAAGGCCTGGGGCCCGGCAGATTTGCCTGGGGGCAGCGCCCCATGCCGGGGCATGTTGAACACCGCTACGCGGTTGTATTGCACTTGCTGTCCCAGGCTCACAATCGCCGCCTGCGCGTACGTTGCTTTGCCGCCGACGATGACATGCCCATGGTGCCTTCCCTGGTTGACGTCTGGGGTTCAGCCGACTGGTATGAGCGCGAGGCGTTTGACCTGTTTGGCATCATTTTTGAAGGCCACCCGGACTTGCGCAGAATCCTCACGGATTACGGCTTCACCGGCCACCCGTTCCGCAAAGATTTTCCCCTGATTGGCAATGTTGCAGTGCGCTATGACACGGAGAAAAAACGGGTTATCTATGAACCTGTTGAAATCGAACCGCGTGTGCTTGTGCCGCGTGTGTTGCGCAACGATGCCCGCTACAAGGCAGATGATATCGACCGGGAAGCGCAAATTCGCGCTGATGAGCAAGCTGGCTGAACATGGCGGAAATTCGCAACTACACGATGAACTTTGGCCCGCAGCACCCGGCTGCGCACGGGGTATTGCGGCTGGTTCTTGAAATGGATGGCGAAACCGTTGTCCGGGCTGATCCGCACATCGGCTTGTTGCACCGGGCCACGGAGAAGCTTGCTGAAAGTAAACCGTTCAGCCAGTCCATCGGCTACATGGACCGGCTCGACTACGTGTCCATGATGTGCAATGAACATGCCTATGTGCGCGCAATCGAACAACTGCTGGGAGTCGAGGCGCCGGTTCGGGCGCAGTACATCCGCACGATGTTTGACGAACTGACCAGGTTTTCCAATCACCTGATGTGGATCGGTTCCTCTGCGTTGGACCTTGGTGCAATGACCGTATTCCTGTATGCCTTTCGCGAACGGGAAATGGTCATGGATATGTATGAGGCGGTTTCCGGGGCACGCCTGCACGCAAGCTATTACCGGCCAGGCGGTGTTTACCGGGACCTTCCGGACAGCATGCCTTTATACCAGGAGTCCCGCTGGACCAAGGGCCGGGCACTCAAGCGCAAAAACGAATGGCGCGAAGGATCACTGCTTGATTTCATCGAAGCATTTACGCGCGATGTGCCAGCTCGCATTGATGAATATGAGACCCTGCTGACCGACAACCGAATCTGGAAACAGCGGACCGTCAATATTGGTATTGTCAGTCCGCAGAGAGCCATGCAGCTGGGTTTCAGCGGGCCTATGCTGCGTGGTTCAGGAATTGAATGGGACTTGCGGAAAAAGCAGCCCTATGCCTGCTACGACAAGGTCGAGTTCGACATTCCCGTTGGCGTCAACGGAGACTGTTATGACCGTTACCTGATCCGGGTGGAAGAGATGCGCCAGAGCGCGCGCATCATCTTGCAGTGTGTTACCTGGTTGCGGGCTAATCCGGGTGCGGTCATGCTGAAAAATTTCAAGGTCGTTCCACCTTCACGAGAAGAGATGAAGGACGACATGGAAGCCCTGATTCATCACTTCAAGCTTTTCACTGAAGGTTATTGTGTACCACCGGGTGAAACCTATGCGGCCGTGGAGGCACCTAAAGGTGAGTTCGGTTGTTACCTGGTTTCTGACGGGGCTAACAAGCCATTCAGGGTGCATCTCCGGGCTCCGGGGTTTGCTCACCTGTCCGCGTTAAATGAAATGGCCAAAGGCCACATGCTGGCTGATACAGTCGCCATCATCGGCTCCCTGGACCTGGTATTTGGCGAGGTGGACCGATGATAAATTCCACTGGGAAATCCATAGGGAAGTCCAGTGGAAATGCCCCTGGCAATAATCCGGTTCGGGAGGGCTTGCTCAGCCACCAGACCAGGCAGGCCATTGACCATTGGTTAGGCAAGTTTCCACCGGAGCAGAAGCGCTCAGCCCTGATCCAGTCATTAATGGCTGCGCAAACGCAAAACGGTGGCTGGCTTAGCAGGGAATTGATCGAAGCCGTGGCTGGGTACCTGGATCTGCCCCCGGTATGGGCACACGAGGTTGCGTCGTTTTATTCAATGTTCGATCTCAAGCCAACCGGGCGGCACAAGGTCAACATCTGCACCAATATATCCTGTTGGCTTAACGGAGCAGAGGACCTGGTCGCCTACGTCGAGAGGAAACTTGGAATTCGCACCGGGGAAACAACGAGTGATGGACGAATCACCCTGGTGCGCGAAGAAGAATGCCTGGCCGCCTGTTGCGGCGCTCCCATGATGGTAGTTGATGGTCATTATCACGAGCGTCTGGACGTGAACAAGCTGGACTCCATCCTGGATGGCCTTGATTGATGGTGAGCAAGTAACATGGCAAATCACAACGTAGTATTTACCACGCTGTATGCAGACCAGCCCTGGTCCATGGAAACCTACCTGTCCATCGATGGTTACAAGGCATGGAACAAGATCCTTGCAGAGAAAACGCCACAGGAGAAAATCATAGATGTCGTCAAGGAGTCTGCGTTGCGGGGACGTGGCGGCGCAGGCTTTCCTACGGGGCTGAAGTGGAGTTTCATGCCACGTTCCGCACCGGTGCAAAAGTACGTTCTGTGCAATTCTGATGAGTCAGAGCCGGGCACTTGCCATGACCGTGACATCCTGCGTTTCAACCCGCATGCCGTGATCGAAGGCATGGCTATCGCCGGTTACGCCATGGGTGCGACGGTTGCCTATAATTATCTGCGCGGCGAGTTTCACCACGAACCTTTTGAGCGTTTTGAGCATGCCCTGGCCGAAGCCTACGCGGCCGGTCTGCTGGGGAAAAACATCCATGGTTCAGGTGTGGATATGGACATCCACGCGGTATTGGGCGCCGGGGCGTATATTTGTGGCGAAGAGACTGCATTGATGGAGTCTCTTGAAGGCAAGAAAGGCCAACCACGATTCAAACCACCGTTTCCCGCAAATTTCGGCCTCTACGGCAAACCCACAACAATCAACAACACCGAGACTCTTGCATCCGTGCCACACATCATGCGCAACGGGGCCGAATGGTTTTTGAAAATTGGCAAACCGAATAACGGCGGACCCAAGGTTTTCTCAGTTTCCGGGCATGTCAACAACCCAGGTAATTTCGAAGTACCGTTGGGGACGCCCTTTGCAGACCTGCTTGCCATGGCGGGCGGTGTCCGCACGGGCAGAACGCTCAAGGCTGTTATACCGGGTGGTTCCTCCATGCCCGTTTTGCCCGCTGACGTGATGCTGAACCTCACCATGGATTATGACGCGATCAGCAAGGCGGGTTCGGGGCTGGGCTCGGGTGCGGTCATCGTCATGGACAATACCACCTGCATGGTCAAAGCGTGTATGCGCATTGCGCGCTTTTACCACATGGAATCCTGTGGCCAGTGCACGCCTTGCCGGGAGGGTACGGGGTGGATGCACCGCATGCTGCAAAGAATAGTGGATGGGAAAGGCCGTGCCGGCGACCTCGAATTGCTGCGGTCCGCCGCCGGCCAGATCGAGGGGCACACAATCTGCGCTTTTGGTGAAGCTGCGGCGTGGCCGGTGCAGGGGATGCTGCGGCATTTCTGGCCGGAGTTTGAATATTTTGTTGCCCACGGCCGTTCGATGGTCGAGGACAGGCAGGGGATCGCGGCATGAACGCTGAAGTCAAGCCGGCTGAAGCTCCACGCGTTGACATGGTTAACATTGAAGTCGATGGCGTCGCCATGCAAGCAGCTAAGGGCTCGATGATAATCCAGGCAACGGACAAGGCCGGGATTAACATTCCAAGGTTTTGTTACCACAAGAAACTGAGTATTGCCGCCAATTGCCGCATGTGCCTCGTGGACGTTGAAAAAGCACCCAAGCCCATGCCTGCCTGCGCCACCCCCGTGATGGAGGGCATGAAAGTTTTTACCCAGTCGCGCCGGGCCGTTGATGCCCAGCACGGCGTGATGGAATTCCTCCTGATTAACCACCCCCTGGATTGTCCCATCTGTGATCAGGGCGGCGAGTGTGAGCTGCAAGACCTTGCCATGGGCTACGGTCGGTCTGTTTCCCGTTTTACCGAAACCAAGCGCGTGGTCAAGGACAAGAACGCCGGTCCACTGGTGCAGACCGACATGACGCGCTGCATTCATTGCACTCGCTGTGTGCGCTTCCTGGAAGAAATTGCCGGCACGACGGAAATGGGGGGCAGTGGCCGCGGCGACCGGCTGGAAATTGGCACCTGCGTTGAGAACAGCATTAATTCGGAACTCTCGGGAAATATCATTGACCTGTGCCCGGTGGGGGCCCTGACGAACAAGCCCTTCCGGTTTGCCGCGCGTGCCTGGGAATTGGTTGCCAAGCCATCGGTGGGCGTGCACGACGCGGTAGGTTCATTGCTCTACCACCACGCACGCATGGGGCGCATTCTGCGTTCGGTGCCACGCGATTGTGAGTCCACCAACGAAACCTGGTTGTCAGACCGTGACCGGTACAGCCAGGCGGGGCTCTATGCGCAGGATCGTGTAACTCAGCCGATGGTCAGGAAAGGCGATAAATGGCACACGGTTTCGTGGGACGAGGCGGTAAAGGCGGCCGTGCACATTCTCAGTTCGGCCAGTGAAAGCAAGCGCGGCTCAATTTGCGCGCTGATGTCCGCGGGAGCTGCAACTGAAGAGTACTACCTGGCGCAGCGACTGGTGCGCGGCCTGGGCAGCGCGCACATTGACCACCGCTTGCGCGAACAGGACTTCTCAGATGATCAGTGCCGCCCGGCTTCACCTGAGTTTGCAATGAAAATTGCCGACATGGAGAAAGCAGATGCGGTGCTGCTGGTGGGTTGCAACCCGCGCCACGAAGCACCCATCCTGGGCCACCGCTTGCGCAAGGCATGGCTGAAAGGCGCCGTGATTTCTTCCATCAATCCGCTGGACTGGGAATTCGTGTTTGGCACCAGCAACAAGGTCATT
>SHZL01000045.1 GCA_009692275.1 Lysobacterales bacterium
GGGAGTCGGGCAGCACCAGATGTGGGCTGCACAGTATTTTGATTTCCGTCATCCGCGCTTGTGGCTGACCTCCGGCAGCATGGGCACGATGGGCTTCGGGCTACCCGCCGCCATCGGCGCGCAGTTTGCCCAACCCGGCTTGCTGGTAATCGATGTCGATGGTGATGCCAGCATTCGCATGAACCTGGGTGAACTGGAAACCGTCACCACCTATGAACTGCCGGTGAAAGTGCTGGTGCTCAATAACTTTGGCGACGGCATGGTGAAACAGTGGCAGAAGCTGTACTACAAAGGCAGGCTGTCGGCCAGCGACAAGTCATTGCGCAAAAAGGACTTCGTCAAGGCCGCCGAGGCCGACGGGTATGAATTTGCCCGCCGCCTGGATAACAAGAATGACATGCAGCACATGATTCGCAAGTGGCTGGAATTTCCCGGCCCGGCATTTCTCGAAGTCATCATTGACCCGGACGCCGGGGTTTACCCCATGGTCGGCCCGGGAATGGCCTATGACCAGATGGTGACGGGTGATTTCATCCCCACGCGCACGGCTGCTGCAATGGAACAGATCGACGACTCTTCGATGTTCTAGGGAAACTCTGATTTATTCAGAGTTTCCGCGGTACAGGGATGTGCCGCCATTTTCGATGATTGTAAATCATTGAAAATGAAGCCAAACAAAAATCACATTTTTTGTTTGGCGTGCTCTGATCATTCATGGATGAATTATTCAGAGCGTCCCTGGATACCCCCCGCTATTCTCTCCTGCGCCTGCAGGCGGACGTCCAGCGGCCGGGAAGTATCCAGGTGAACATGCCGTTGCGGGTACGCAATCACAATGCCGTTTTCCCTGAACAGACGCTCGATGGCGAATCGCACATTGCTGCGCACCGCGCGCAGTTCTCCACCGGAACGGATGTCACACCAGAAATATAGGTCGAAAATCATCGCGCTTTCGCCGAAATCCTCGAAAATCACGACCGGCCTGGGATCAGCCAGCACTTCCCGCTCGGCCATTGCGGCTTCATGGATCAATTCACTCACGCGCTCAACCGGCGAACCATATGCCACGCCGACCCGGACAGACGCACGGAAGCGGTGGTCTATCAGGGTCCAGTTGACCACTACCCGTTCCAGCATCTGGCTGTTGGGCACCAGCACGTGCACGCCATCCACGCGCCGGATGCGGGTGGAGCGGTTACCAATGCGCTCCACCACACCCATGTGCTGGTCGATCTCGACAAAATCGCCAATACGAACCGGTTTTTCCGACATCAGGATCCAGCTGCTGATGAGGTTGTTGATGATGCTCTGGGCGCCGAAACCCACGCCTATGGCCAATCCACCACTGACGAAAGCGAGCTGGGTTACCGGGATTTCCAGCATGGCCAGGGCGGAGATTAACGTGAGAATCAGGAACACCCAGTAGAACAGGCGCACGATGGTCTGAATGGCGTTGGGATCTATGTTTCCGCGGCGCATTTGTCGCGCGAGCAGCCGGGAAAAGAACTTTGCGAGCACCAAAGCCAGCACCATAAATGTGGCCACCGTTATGGCCTGGCCAAAGGCAATCTCCACACCCTCGCCGAAGCTGAACAGGGTCAAATTCCAGATTTTATTCAATTGTTCCATGGTTGAATTTACTCAATCAGGTAGCGCTGCAGAAACAGCATTGCAGCTTGCTGGTAGATGTCACGGTTTTCCTTGCGGTCATAGCCATGGCCCTCGTTCAGGGCATTGATGTACCACACAGGGTTCCCTCGTTGACGCAAAGCCGCGACAATCTGCTCCGCCTCGGTAACGGGCACCCGCGGGTCGTTTTGCCCTTGCACCACCAGCAGTGGCAGCGTGATCGCGTCCACCTGGCTGAGCGGACTGATGCTGTGCAGGAAGGCTCTCATCTCCGGGTCGCGTTCGTCGCCGTATTCAACCCGGCGCCGTTCACGGCGGTAGTCCTGCGTGGTTTCCAGGAACGTGACAAAGTTGCTGATCCCAACAACGTCGACAGCCGCTTTCAGGTGCTTGCCATAGTGTGCGGCTACAGCCAGCGCCATGTAACCGCCGTAACTGGCGCCGTACACGATAACCCGTTGCGGGTCGAACTCCGGCTTTGTCGCAATCCAGTCCAACAGCGCTCCAATGTCTTTTACCGCATCCTCGCGCCGGTACCCATCATCCAGTGCCAGGTAATCCATCCCGTAGCCCAGTGAACCACGCACGTTGGGTGCAATGACTGCGGCTCCAAGCTCTGCCACCCACATTTGAATCGTGCTGGAAAAAGCCGGGCGGTACTGGCTTTCGGGCCCGCCATGAATATCGATGATCACGGGAAACGGACCCTTGCCGGAGGGCCGGTAGACAAAGGCGGGAATCTGGCGCTGCTGGTCATGTTCCCGGTCAAACGTGGGGTAGCGCACCAGTTCGGGTACAGCGAACGTGCTCGTATCCAGGCCGCCTACCTCGCTGCTGGTCCAGCGCTGCAGGGATTTGGCGTCTTCGGGCGACTTTGCCAGTACCATGACAAATACGTCGCTGGGTGTCTGCGCCGTGCTCATGGTCATGGCCAACCTCTGATTGTCCTGGTTAAATCGCAGGCGGCCGATCACTCCGGCAGGCATGTTGCTGACCAGGGTATATCGCTTGCTGCGGGTATTGAGCAGGTAGACCCGGCTGAAACCATCTTCGTTGGTAACAAATGCACCACGACGGCCATCCGCAGAGAGCGCAAATTCGCTGACGTCCCAGGGTATGGCGCTGGATATGAATTGCGCTTCACCACCCGGCTGCAAAGACTGCCATGCCAGCTCGGCTCCGAGGCCGCGGGCATTGCTGACCAGGTAAAAACCTTCGTTTTTGTGATCCAGAACCATTGCGCGATTGGCCGATGGGAATTCCTCGCTGCCTGCCAGCAGCCGGCGCTCCCCGGTGGTGATATCGAGCAGGTAAACGCGCGAGTTGCCCGCGGAGATTGCCTGCTGCACCAGTATGAACTTGCCATCTTCGGTGAAATCAACCGGTAACCATAAACTGTCATCGGGAGACTCCAGGACCAGGCGAGCGGATTCACTGTCGGCAATATCCATTAGCCAGATATCATTGCTGCGCCCGTTGCGCCGGGTCGAATGGTAGGCCAGGCTGGTCCCTGTCCTGTCCCACGTAATGTGGGTGTTGCGCGAAGACCCATCGGAAACCATCCTGGCCAGGCCCGTGCCGGGGTCTAGCAGGAACACCTGGCTGAACTCGCTCCCGCCCTTATCCATGGTCAGTGCCAGGGTGTGACCCTTTTCCTGTCGAACTACTTCCCCGACCGGTTCTTCAAAAAAAGTCAGTTGCTGCCGGTCGCCGCGGGGAAAGTCCACCCGGTGAATCTGGTCGAGGAGTCCGAAGCGGGTGCGTATGTACATGCCATTGCCGTCCTCAGTCCAGTCAAGAAATGCGGCTGAACGGACACTTTGGTACTGCTGCACGCGGGCGGCCAAGCTGCCGGGGATCTCCGGCACGCCCTGGAGCAGCAGCTGGCCGTTATTCCGGGTCGTGGAAGCAGGTGCGGCTGCCGGCAGCTGATTTGCCTCCAGCGGGGTAAATTGCCGCAGCGCCAGGCAGAGCAGCAGCGCCAGACAGACCATCGCCCGCCGCCAGCATGCGGCCAGGTCCGGCACCGCCAGACCTTGCGAGCTCGTTTCGCTTTCTCTGTTACCGTCCACTAGTTACCCTTTACACCCGCCGGGCCGCAACTTTCCGTTACAAATAGTGCCACAAAAGGTATCCGGCTATACTGTCGCATCCGGTCGGCCCAGGTTCCGCGTCGAGAGAAGATTACCCCAGGACATGCATAAACCGCTTCACATCGTGATTCTTGCTGCCGGCGAAGGCACGCGGATGAAATCCATGCTGCCCAAGGTTCTGCACCGCATAGGGGGCAGGCCCATGCTGATCCACCTGCTTGAAACGGCCAGCAGCATTGATCCGGCCGCCATTCACGTCGTGGTCGGCAGCGGTTCCGACCAGGTTCGCCTGGCCTGTAGCGAGTTTCAGGTCAACTGGGTTATCCAGCTCGAACGGCGCGGTACCGGCCATGCAGTAGCCCAGGCCATGCCTTCGATCCCCGATGATGCCCGTGTGATGGTCCTGCTCGGGGATCACCCCCTGATTCCGGTATCCGTGCTGCGTGAACTGACGGCGGGGCGGCTGGTGCCCCTGACGGTACTGACCATGGAACTGGCCAAACCGCGCGGTTATGGCCGTATTGAGCGGGACCGGATAGGGCGAATAGCCGGCATTGTCGAGGACAGGGATGCCACCCCGGCGCAGCGGAGCATCAAAGAGGTCAACACCGGCATTATCCTGTCCGAGGCCCTGGAACTACGCAGGTGGCTGGAGCAGCTTGGCTGCGACAACAGCAAACAGGAATATTACCTGACCGACATTTTTGCCATGGCCCGCAGCGAGGGCAAGGAAATACACGGAGTGCTGGCCCCGGATCCACTGGACTTGCAGGGAGCCAATGACCGGCGGCAGATGGCGGTGCTGGAACAACGCTACCGGCAGCGGGCTGCCGTCCGACTGATGGAAGACGGCGTGCAGATCATCGACCCTGCGCGTATCGACGTGCGCGGGCATGTCCGGGCCGGGCAGGACGTGTGCATAGACATCAATGTCGTGCTGGAAGGAAACGTTGAACTGGGTGACCGGGTATCCCTGGGGCCTGGTTGCCTGCTGAAGGACTGTGAATTGGCGGCGGGAACCGTGGTGCATGCTTACAGCGTGCTGGAGGGCGTGCGCACCAAGGGCGCTTGCGAGATCGGACCGTTTGCCCGCTTGCGGCCTGGGACGGAATTATCACAGGGATCCCGCATCGGAAACTTTGTAGAAGTCAAAAACAGCCGCCTGGGCGAGAACAGCAAGGCAAATCACCTCAGTTACGTGGGCGATGCCGAGGTGGGCGACCGGGTCAATATCGGTGCGGGTACGATTACCTGCAATTACGATGGAGCCAACAAGCACCCGACCATAATCGAGGATGATGTATTCATTGGGTCGAACACAGAGCTGATCGCACCGGTTACCATAGCCCGCGGCGCCACCATCGGTGCGGGCTCAACCATCAGCCAGGATGCTCCGGCCGCTGCGCTCACACTCAGCAGGGTGCGGCAGACCACGGTGCCAGGTTGGAAACGCCCGCAAAAGAAGGAAAAGCCGTGAACCTGCAACGTTCGTTGGACAGGGAGGAATCGCCATGTGCGGCATCGTAGCGGCCAGCGCACATCGCGACGTGGTGGACATCCTGATATCCGGATTGCGCACACTGGAATACCGCGGCTACGACTCCGCCGGAATCGCCATGCAAAATGGCGCCGGGCTGAAGCGCCTGCGCACTTATGGCAAGGTCAGGGAACTGGAAACCCTGTTGCGGGAAAGCCCGTTGCAGGGTGAATGCGGAATTGCCCACACACGCTGGGCTACACACGGTGTGCCCAATACCGTCAACGCCCACCCCTTGATGTCCCGCGATGATATCGCCCTGATTCACAACGGCATCATTGAGAATCATGAAGAATTGCGCGTCGAACTGCAGGGCCAGGGCTACGTATTCACTTCAGACACCGATACCGAAGTGATGGCGCACCTGGTAAACCGGTTGATGAGCGAAGGGAACGACCTGTTTACCGCCGTGCGCAAAGCCGCCAGGCGCTTGCGCGGTGCATTCGCCATTGCGGTCCTGAGCTCAAGCGAGCCCGGCGTGGTGGTCGGCGCCCGCGTTGGCAGTCCCATGGTGCTGGGTCTGGGCTTTAATGAAAACTTCCTCGCCTCGGATATCTATCCGCTGCTGCCGGTAACCAATCGCTTTGTCTACCTGGAAGAAGGCGACGTGGTGCGAATTGACACCACCACGTACCAAATCCGCGACCATGAAGACCACATCGTGGAAAGACCAGTGAAGGAAACCGCGACGAGCGCGGATGCGGTGCAGCGGGGCGACTACTGCCACTACATGCAAAAAGAGATATTCGAGCAACCCCAGGTCGTGGCGGAAACTCTTGAAGGTCGCATCGGCGTGGATCATGTCCTGCCCAACATCTTCGGTGTCGGCGCAGACGCAATGCTCAGCCGCGTTCGCAACGTACACATCGTGGCATGCGGGACCAGCTATCACGCCGGCCTGGTGGCCCGCTACCAACTGGAACAACTGGCCGGCATTCCGTGCATGGTGGAGGTAGCGAGTGAATACCGCTACCGCAACCCGGTCGTTCCGGCCGATACGCTGTTCGTGGTCGTGTCGCAATCCGGAGAAACGGCAGACACCCTGGCGGCATTGCGGCATGCGAAGGAATCGGGCTATCTTGCGACGCTGGCCATTTGCAATGTGCCGGAAAGCTCCATCGTCCGTGCCGCGGATCATGTTTTGATGACCCGGGCCGGGCTGGAAATCGGCGTGGCTTCAACCAAGGCTTTCACCACGCAACTGGTGGCGCTGCAATTGCTGGTACTGACGCTGGCCCAGTTGAACGGCGTCAGCGCGGAGGCCATCGCGGCTTGGGTGACCGAATTGCACGGCCTGCCCGAAAAACTCAACCAGGCTTTGGTGCTGAACGATCGCATCAAGTTACTGGCGGAGAAATTCGTGGACAAGCAACACGCCCTGTTCCTCGGCCGGGGTAGCCACTACCCGATTGCCATGGAAGGCGCGCTCAAGCTCAAGGAAATCTCCTATATCCATGCGGAAGCCTATCCCGCCGGTGAACTCAAACATGGCCCGCTGGCGCTGGTTGACAAGGACATGCCGGTGATTGCGGTGGCGCCCAACAACCACTTGCTGCAAAAGCTGATCAGCAACATCGAGGAAGTGCGCGCCCGTGGGGGGGAAATGCTGGTCATTGCCGATGCGCAGGCGGGCGCGAGCCTCAAGCAACGCCACGGCGAAATCATCGAACTCGACACCGGCGGCCCCTTGGTCGCTCCCGTAGTACTTACTCTGCCACTGCAGTTACTGGCCTACCACGTGGCCGTCTTGCGTGGCACGGATGTGGACCAGCCGCGCAATTTGGCCAAATCGGTTACGGTGGAGTAGTCATCACCGGCGGCCGCACTGCAGTGCGGGACTTCCTGCGCGAAGCGGGAATGAAAGCGTACATCCTGACGAAACTTGCAGTCTTTTCGCTGGTGAAAGAAAGCGTCTTTCCGCGCGCAGCAGAACATCTCGATTACGCCAAGCGGCAGTGGAAACATCCCTACCTGCGCACGCACTTTCGCGCGCGCAATCAGTGCGAGCGCGAATTGATCTTCGACAGCGTGGCGCTGTGGGACGAGTACGGCGTGGAACAGATGGATTTTGCCCCGGCGGATGTAATTCTCGACATCGGGGCGCATGTTGGAATTTTCAGCTACATGTGTCACCTGCGCGGCTCGCGCGCGATTTTTGCGTATGAGCCCGAAGCGCAGAACTTCGAGCGTTTGACCCAACACCTGCGTGACCTGGAGGGAATCGCGCTGTTGAATCTTGCGGTCTTTCGCAGCGACCAACTGGCAACTACCGCGCCAACTACCTTGCTGCATTCCGGCTACCTCGGCGCGAACACGGGCGGGGGAAACGTGGTACTGCGGGGCGCGCTCGTGGAAATCGTGACGCAAGAATTGAATCAATCCCCGCCCTCACCGCAACGGGTGGAAACCATTGCGCTGGATGAGATTCTGAAAAAATTCGAGCGCGTGCGCTTGCTCAAACTGGACTGTGAAGCAAGCGAATTTCCCATTTTATTGACCAGCCAGTTGTTAGATCGTGTCGACCAAATCACCGGCGAATATCACGAAATTTCACCGCCGGTCTATGCCATGCTCGATCCCGCCGCACAAATTGAAAATTTCTCGGAGTATCGCTTCGAACAGCTTGTTACCCGCCTGGAACAATTTGGTTTTCAGGTAAACGTCAAGCCGGCACATCCGTATATCGGAAAGTTTGTTGCAACCCGCAACCCCGATTCCTTGACGTGTCATGACATGTCCTGCTAACCTCATTCAATGGCCAAAATCAAGATCAGTTCCAAAGTCGAGCAACGCGAATGGGAAGCCCTGCAGGCGATTGCCTCCGAGTCACAGCAGAGCATTGCCGGGCTCTTGTCCGAAGCCGTTGCTGACTATGTGCGCAAACGTCGGCTACGGCCGGCTGTGCTGTCTCACCTGGAAGATTCCATAAAGGAAAACGAGGAACTGGGACGCCGACTTGCCCAATGAGGTCCCCAATGAGGTTATGCAGTTCCTGTCGCTGGATGAAGCCAGTGCGATTCACCAACGTCTGATCGACAAATTTGGTGGAGTGCCGGGACTGCGGGACAAGGGCCTGTTGGAAAGCGCGCTGTTCCGCCCACAAACCGGCTACTACGAAGACCTCGTGCAGATGGCCGCAGCGTTGTTTGAATCGCTGATCATCAATCACCCGTTCGTGGACGGCAACAAGCGCATGGCCTTTTTTTCCTGCGATATTTTTCTGCGCCTCCATGGCTGGAAACTCGAGGTGGGAGCAGATGCCGGCCACGCGTTCATTATCCGCTCGCTTGAGCAGAACGAGTGCGATTACGACCACCTAGTGCCCTGGATTCAGCAGCACCTCACAAAGCTGTAGATGGGGCTGGATCAGACAGTGCCGGGTGACCATTAGCGCTTCAAACGGGCGGGGCGACTTCCCGCACATCCGCGCGTTTCCGCGGGAACGCACATTAAAGTAGATTCGAGGATAGCGAGGGTTGCCAGCCCGATTGGTTGGGCCTGATTCACATTGAGTGCAGAGATTACATTCTTCGGATCATTTCGGATCGCGGTCAGAAGGGCTGCAGCCGCACCACCTGGCGCGCGTGCACCTTGCTCCCAGTTTCTCAGGGTTTTGACACTGACATGCACCAGCGCAGCAAACTGGGCCTGGCTTAGTTTCAGGCTCTGTCGAAGCCGGCGAACATCCAGGGCCTTCACAGTAAATACCCTGGACGGCGGCAGTTTGCCGCGAAGAATTTGCCCTGCTTCCTTTACTGACGTCAGCAGATCATCAAAAAGTTGCTCTTTCATGCTCATATACTCCGGAATTCGTTTCTAACCAACTCTCCCAGCAGACTGATCTGCTCCCGGGTTAAATCCTCCGAGGCTGCCTTCGCATAAGCGAGCATCATAAAAATCTGATCGCTTTCCTTAAGCCAATAGTAAATCACCCGGATACCGCTCCGTTTCCCTTTACCGGCTATTTTCCAGCGCAGTTTCCTGCAACCTCCGCTTCCCGGGATTACGTTTCCACGACCTGGTGACTCCGCTAGCAAGTCCTGCAACTGTCGATAGCTGTCATCAGAAATCAGGTTCTTCATCTGGCGGGTAAAAACAGACGTCTCGATAAAAATCACGTCAATGCTACCCCAATGGGGTATAGGTATTCAATAGCGGCATTTTGGTGAACATTCATGCCAAGCCTGCCTGCTATGAGGCTTGGCTTGAATAGGCAAAACACCCTTAATCCTGTAGGGAAAGATGGGCGCCAGATATGTAATAAGGAAATGTATCCGGCCCTTTTTAGTTGACCATTCTTCGAAGCCCCCCTCCCGTGTTGTTGACTGTTGCTTCACACCAAGTCAGGCGCGCGTTCTTCGCGCACGCAGAAACTATCAGCAAGCCAAGGCTCAGAAATATCAGCGGCGAAGCAAAGCCGACAAACTGACAGTCCGCCCGCCTCCTTCACCGGACTGCTGATGTAGCCGCGCCTCGTGCCGCACTCTCACTGTGAAGCCCAGGCGGAATTCCGAGGTTGAATTTGCCTGAGAATCCCGGACTTCTTTCCGTAGCACTGCAGGAGATTGTCCATAAAAATCGATGCTTCCAACGGGACGTTCCCGCGGGAACGCACTTTAAAGTAGTTTCGAGGATAGCGAGAATTTCTCGCGACCTGATTTACTCCAGACTTCCTTCCATGCCTGATACTCGAAAGGCCGTATCGCGTAACGCGCGATATTGCCCTCGTGCAAGCTCATCAATTCCGTCTCGGTCACTTCGATAAACCGGTGCCGGTCAATGGCATCGACGTTTGCATCAGTAAACTGCTTGATGGACTGCCCGGCTTTGCGCTTATCCATACATTCGCGGATGACGGCTTGGATCAGCGCAGCAACTGGCTGGCGATAGCGCAGGCGGAAGGAGTCGGGTTCACCCATGGACTGCCGGATGGCAGAATAGCGCGCCGCGGATCGCTGGTAGGCCCAGATAAACACATCCCGCAACAGCTCCACGCGATTGAGTTCATAGACTCCCAAAATGCCATCAAAGTAGACCCGCTCCGGGACATCGACAAAAGACAAGGGGCAGAGGTTTTTCTGAATAAACGGTATGTTCGCCGCCAGGCGTGATACGCGTTTATTCACGTCTATGAAGGGTTGCAAGTAGGGCAGGTGAACCAGCGCAAAAAAGCTCTGCTCAAATGGGTCTGCAATGGCCGCGGCCGTGGCCAGCACTTGATGAAAACATTCCTCGATCAATTGCGGAAAGGCCAGAGGATGAAAGACGGTGCCACCAATATCCACGATCGTCGCGCGCAGTCTTCCACCTGCTTGCGGGTCACCCAACAGGTTGTCAGCGAGCACCGCGTGCAGATTGAGTATGGTGTAATTGTTAAAGCCGATGACATCCGCCTGATCGACCAGCAGCTCTATGGCTGCTTTATGGTTCAGGATCATTTGCGCTTCCGTGGCGTCTTTGTTATCCGCTGATTCTCCCAACACCAATAGCTGTTCGGTTTCCAGCAGCGAGTAGGTGTTTCCTTCCAGGCGGCTGGAGTTCCAGGAAAGATCGATCAATAAGCGATTGAGGATTTGATTTGCATACGTTCCAGCCGGTCGTGTTTCCTGCTGTATCGTGCCCCATGCGGAGAGCTTTTGACGGATGTCTTCTGGCAGGTACCAGGTTAGGTTGGGCCGGTAGCTGTCCAGGAATTCCCTCCGATAACCGGCCGGGTGGCGCGCTTCCAGCGGGCGTTGGACAAGCTGTTTGATGGTCGCGCCTTCTGCGCTCACGGGAATGTAGCGTTCACCTGCAAGGCTTGATCCAACCTTGATGCGCTCAACGATTGTCTCAGTAACCACCGGGCTGCTGTAGCGGGTTGCGCGTCCTTTGCCTGACCTTCTCAGGCGGCCCTGCCCGAGCAAATCGTTCAATCGGCGCAGCACCGTGCGGCGTGACAGTTTCTCTGGCATTGAGGCAATGATTTCGTCCATCATCGCGCCGTCCGGGAACTTGCTGATCAATTCCAGAAGTGCATCATATTCAGTTTTCGAAATTTGCTTGGGCATAAGTTTATTATGGCACGATTCGAATTATCAAGCCATATAAATCTTTTAGTGGCGGGATAGCAGCCAAATTGGCGACTAAACATCCCTTTATGGCGCGAAATGTCGTGTGTCTGGGAAGTATTGTCGAGAAGTATTTAGCTAAGAGTCAACGCTTCCCATGGGACGTTCCCGCAGGAACGCATATTAAAGTAGATTCTAAGATAGCGAAGATTTCCGGCAGGTTCAGGCTCAGCGACTTCGATGTTGGCTAGGCGACAAACCGAATGTGCGATGAAATGCAGCGGTGAAAGCGCTCGGGCTGTTGTAGCCCACTTCGTAGGCTGTGGTGGTGATGGAACGGCCGCTGCCCATCAATGAAAGGGCTTCCATCAGGCGCATTTGCTGGCGCCAGGCGGCGAAGCTCATGCCGGTTTCCTGCCGGAACAGGCGGGTAAACGTTCGCCGGCTGATGCAAGCAACTTCCGCCAGGTCATCCAGGCTGGAGTGATTGGCGGGGTCTTCAGTAATGATCTGGCATGCGCGGCACAATTTTTCATTGCGTGGCATACGGACGTGGTAAGGCGCCCTCGGCATCGACCAGATCTCGTTCAGTAATAAGCTGACAATCACGCGTTCGCGTTCGCTGATGCTTTTGCGAATATCAAAACTTACGATTTCAATGATCAGGGCCTGCAGGAAATCCGACACCTCGATCAGGCGACAGTCGGCATATTCGGCTTTTCTCGCCGGTGCGTCGATATACAGGGTGCGCAAGGAAACGTTGCTGCGGCAAAAGACTTCGTGGGATACCCCGGCAGCCATCCACAATGCCCTCTGCGGCGGCACGGCATAGGTGCTGTGCCGGGTAACTACGGACATCACTCCCGACACGGCATAGAGTAACTGGGCCCGATTGTGGCTGTGCTCCTGGTCAACATAGCCAGCAGGGTATTCGTCCTTAAGGCCAACAACGGGCCGGGACGTAAGCACATAGTCAACGCTTTGCTTGGGATGAAAATTCGGATCAGTGCGCTGCTTCATTGGCCTGAACTCGACAATTCGATAAGAAATTCAAGCTCAGAGCATGCAATTTGCGCTCAATTGAGTCAATAGGCTCGGCCTGGAAATTGTTGCTATGCTAGCCAGCCGCCAAACGTGAACGAGCAGGAGCACGAGCACGAGCACGAGCGTCCACCATGTCCCCGACCTTCAATCGCGGGTCCAATTCTGATCTGCTGGATCTGATTAAAGCCTACCCGCTGCCCATGCTGCCCGATGTGGATGAAGAAGGCCGTCTGGTGCGCCTGGTCGGACATATGTCTTTGGCCAACGAGCAGGTCGGGATACTGCGCGCCGATCCCGCGCGTGTTTTATGTTCCAGGGCCCCAATGGTTATGTATCACCCAGGCTGGTGCCCGATAAGACTTGGGCGCCCACCTGGAACTACATCCTGGTACGGGTGACTGCCACGGTGACCTTCCGGCCCGACCAGAACGACACGGCACTGCGGCGCCTGGTGGCGAAAATGGAAGCCGGTCGTGCCGATGCATGGTCTGTTGATGAAATGGGCGAACGCTACGCCAGGATCGCAGGACATATCACTGCATTTGATGCGGATGTCACCTCGATCAAGGCGACGTTCAAGCTGGGCCAGGATGAGAAGCCCGCGATGTTTGAGGGCATGCTCGCGGGGCTGGAGCAGCCTGAACTGCTGCGCTGGATGCGCCGATTTGCGACGCCCAGGGCAGAATCCTGACGCCCCTCGCACGACCAGTTAGCTTCATTTTCGCTAGGCGCGGCGTTTCCAGTACAGGCTGATACCCAGCGCCATCATGGTCAGCAGCCAAACGCCGACCAGCAGCGAAAGAATGCGCCCCGGCCAACCCGCAAGCTGCAAGGTATGCAAGGGATACAGGCTATTCACCAATCTGCGGGCCAAGGGATAGGACCCGGCGGACTGCTGGTTCAATACCGCGCCCGACTGCGCACTGACCAGCACGGCCGTCACCCCGAATTTCTGCGCGGGTTCATCCTGGCTTAACAGTCGAACGGTAAAGTAAGGCTCCTCTTCATCCGGCAGGTACAGCCCGGAAAATTGCGCGCCAGGGTATA
>SHZL01000046.1 GCA_009692275.1 Lysobacterales bacterium
GCAGGTGTTTTATTTCGGGATGCCGGCGAATCACACCGGTGGCGGAGCAGGGCGCGTCCAGCAAAATGCGCTGAAAGGCCACGCCATCCCACCAGCCGGCAGGCAGGGCGGCATCGCCAACCAGCAGCTTGCACGACAGCTTCAGCCGTTCAAGATTCTGTTGGATCAACTCGATGCGGTGCGCGCTCAAATCCAGGGCAGTCACGTCGGCAGCCGCGGTGCGCTCGAGAATGTGACAGGTCTTGCCTCCCGGTGCGGCGCAGGCATCAAGCACGCGCATGCCCGCATGCACGTCCAGCAAATCGACTGCCAGCTGTGCGGCCGGATCCTGCACCGAAAAATAACCCTCGGCGAAACCCGCCAGGGCCTTGACGTGAACAGGGGGTGCAATACTGATGGCATCCGGCGCCGCTGGGTGACTGTGGGTTTCAAATCCCTGGTCTTCCAGCTTTTCTGTGGTGACGCGAAAATCATGGTCTTTTCGATTCAGCCGCAACCACATCGGGGCCTGTTGGTTGTTGGCCGCCACGAGCGCCGGCCAATGTTCCGGCCAGTCATGTCGGAGTGCCTCAAGCATCCATTGCGGGTGGGCGAAACGTTCTTTCTGCTGAGCCAGCTTGCCCAGCCATTCATTCCGTTCGCGCTGAAAGCGCCGCAATACCGCGTTGATCAGGCCGACGGCCCAGGGCTTGCCTGCCAGGCGCGCGCATTCCGCTGTCTCGTGGACCGCGGCATGTTCCGCGGTTTCGTCCTGCCATAACTGGTACAGGCCCAGCAGTATGAGGCGTTGTATATCCAGGTCGCGCTGCTTGAGTGGTTTGCTCAGCAACTGGCTCGCCAGCCAGTCAAGTGCTGTAAGCCAGCGCAGGACTCCATAGGCAAGGTGCCGGCTCATGGAGAGGTCACGGCTTTTCCGGGTGTCCTGCAAGGACGGGCTGTCGGTCAGGTTGAGCCCGCGGTCCAGTACATCAGCCAGGGCGGCGATGGCCAGTTGGCGCGGGTTCTTGACCGGTGCGGTGGTCATTCGCGCAGGGAAAGCCGATGTGGAAGTTTCACGGCATGGAGATATTCTGCTGCACTCACCTCGTCTCCCCCCGGGCGCTGCAGGCGCAGGATTCTCAGCACGCCGTTTGCGCTGGCCACGTCGATGCCATCTGCGCTGGAACCTACCAGGGTGCCGGGAAGGTGCTCGTGCTGCCCGGGCAAGGCCATCGCGGCGGTGATGCGTGTGCGCTCGCCGGAGATATCACACCAGGCCATGGGCCAGGGGTTAAAGGCGCGGACGCGCAGTGCCAGGGTGTTGGCATCCACGTTCCAATCGAGTTCGGCTTCAGTTTTTGTCAGTTTTGCGGCGTAGGTAACGCCATTTTTTTCCTGTGGCACGGGGAGGGCAGCCTTACCTGCCACCCGTTGCTGCAGGCAGTCCAGCAGGGCGGTTGCTCCCAGCTCCGCCAGCCGGTCATGTAGCGCACCGCCCGTGTCATCCGGCAGGATGGCTACATGGCGGCGCAATAACACGGCCCCGGTGTCGAGTCCTTCATCCATTTGCATGATGCACACACCCGTTTCCCCATCACCCGCCTCGATCGCACGTTGTATGGGTGCTGCTCCCCGCCAGCGCGGCAGCAGGGAGGCATGAATATTCCAACAGCCATGAACCGGAACCTGGAGGATTTCACGCGGCAGAATCAGTCCGTATGCCACCACCACCAGCAGGTCCGGGCGCAGGTCCCGTACCCACTGGCAAACCTCCGGGTCTTTGAGCGAACCGGGCTGGTGGACCCTGATCCCGGCCTCCAGGGCTGCCTGTTTAACCGGGCTGGACTGCATCTTCCGGCCGCGCCCGGCAGGGCGGTCAGGCTGAGTCAGGGCGACAACGGGCGCAAAACCAGAGCTGATCAGCCCTTTAAGGGCAGGAACAGCAAAACCAGGAGTGCCGGCAAAGGCTATGCGCATAGGCAAACCAGGCCATTCATGAGGCCATGCATCAGGCCGTTCATAGGGTCACCGCTCCCTCTCCCCCCTTACGTTTTCGTTTCTCCAGCTTCTTGCGCACCATCATGCGCTTCAGTGGTGACAGGTAGTCGACAAACAGTTTGCCTTTGAGGTGGTCCATCTCGTGCTGCAGGCACACAGCGTCAAGACCCTTGAGGGTGGCGTCAAAATAGCTTCCGTCCGGGTTCTGCGCCCGCACGCCGATTTCGCTGGCCCTGCTGACTTCTGCGTACACGCCCGGGACCGACAGGCAACCCTCCTCACAGGTCTCAGATCCGCTTGCAAACGTCAGTTCGGGGTTGATGAAGACGCGAAACTGGTCCCGGGTTTCACTCATATCCATCACCAGAAGCTGCCGGTGCTCATTAACCTGGGTTGCTGCCAGCCCTATGCCGCTTTCAGCATACATGGTTTCCTTCATGTCCCCGATCAGGCGCTGCAGAGCGGCATCAAAGGCCACGACAGGGCTGGCTTCAATACGAAGCCTGGGGTCGGGAAAAGACAGAATATCCAGTATGGCCATATATTTACGCGCGCTAGAAATAATTTAGATGAACTTTGCCGCAGGTTTCACTATGATAGCTAATGGCGGACCCGCTTCGCCAGTTTAAAACTGACCGCATCTGACAAGATGGCTGGATGCCTGCTAGAGAGGACGGAACGTGATCAGTAAAATCATTCAATTTATTGCGCTTGCGTTACTAATGGTTGGGGTTGTTGCGGCACAGGAAGTGTCTTTGCGCTCTGATCACCCGGATGAATATGTCGTGGTTAAAGGCGATACGCTGTGGGGAATTTCAGGCAGGTTCCTGGATAAACCCTGGCAATGGCCGGCAATCTGGCAAGCAAATCCGCAAATCGAAAACCCCCACCTGATTTACCCCGGTGATGTCGTATCCCTGGTGTATGTCGACGGGGTCCCCCAACTGCGATTGAGCCGGGGCGGTGATCCTGCTGACCGGGCTGGTATCCCAGGCACCGTCCGGCTGAGCCCGAAAGCCCGGGTAGTGGATAAAGACGATCCAATCAATGCCATACCACTGGAGGCCATCAAACCCTTCATCCGGGATGTGCGGATACTGTCACCCGCCGAATTTGCCGGCCTGCCCTATATTCTTGCCAACGAAGACGAACACATCTCGAGCACGGTGACAGACACCACCTTCGCACGGGGCTTGAATGCCCAGGTGGGTACTGAATGGGCCGTGGTACGGCTCTCGAGTATCTATGACCGGCTCAAGGAAGATGGTCCCATTCGCCGCGTGCTACCGCAGCAACACTGGAAAAAAGTGCAGAACGTGGAAAATGAGAACCTGGGTCTTTGGGGGGAGACTTTGCCCGGGGATCACAGCGCAAAAAATCCGGTTGCCTATGAACTGGTCGAAGTGAGCCGGGTGCGGGTAATACAGTCAGGGGAGATTTCTTCCCTGCAAGTGATCGAAGATCTTACAGAGGTGCGTGCGGGGGACTATATACTTCCAATTGACACCATGGGCTACGACGCCACGTTTTTCCCGCATGCCATGAGCAACATGCCGTCGAACCTGGAAATACTGGCAACGAAAGATTCGCTCTACGGCGTGGGCCATAACCAAATCGTCTCCTTGAACGGAGGCACTGCCCAGGGTCTGGAACCGGGCCAGGTATTTTCGGTTTACCGCCCGGGGACTGAAGTGAATGACCGCACCGGCTATCGTTACGGCAGCTTTGCCAAGGCAAGCAAGCCTGAACTGCCGGCGCAGTTCCACGCACTGGTGATGGTGTTTCGTACCTTTGAAAACATCAGTTATGCGATGGTCATGAGCGGGGATAATGTGGTTCGAGCGTTCGACCAGTTACGCCCCCCCAGTGAGCGGATGTAACAGAAGTAAAGCGCCGGGTCTGGGAAGCAGGTAAACGGGGTCAAGGGGGTTGCTGCCACGTCGCAGCGAAACTGGTTAATTGCACTTCGCGCTCCCCGCCTGGGGGGCGCAAAGCTTATACGGCTGCATCAATCTCTGGGTGGCATTGAGGCTCTCACGCGCGCCAGCGGTAGCAGGCTCGCAAGCCTGGGGCTTGACGAGGAAACCATCCACGCACTATGCCGGCCTGACCAGGCAGTGCTTGAATCTGACATCAACTGGCTGCAACAGCCCGGACATCACCTGCTCACCTGGGATGATGAGCGTTACCCGGCGCTGTTACGCGATATTCCTTCCCCGCCGGCAGCACTTTATGCAGACGGCGCGGTTGAATCCCTGTGGTTACCGCAACTGGCCGTTGTTGGCAGCCGCAACCCTACAGCCGGCGGCGTTGCAAATGCGCGCGCATTTACGCTGGAACTGGTGCAGCAGGGCCTGACCATTACCAGTGGGCTGGCGGCAGGTATTGATGGAACGGCTCATGCGGCGGCGGTGAAAGCTGGCGGCTGCACCGTTGCAGTGACCGGAACCGGATTGGACCGGGTCTATCCCGCAGCCAACCGGCAACTGGCAGCAGTTATCAGAAATCACGGCGTGCTGGTATCGGAGTTTCCGCCAGGAACCAGCCCGCAACGTTCAAATTTCCCTTCGCGCAACCGCATCATCTCGGGCCTGAGTCTCGGTGTGCTGGTGATCGAGGCAGGGCTGAACAGCGGTTCTTTGATCACAGCGAGGCTGGCCTCCGAGCAAGGCAGGGAAGTGTTTGCGCTACCCGGGTCGATTCACAATCCTATGTCCAAAGGATGTCATCGCCTGATACGGGACGGGGCTAAGCTGGTGGAATCGGTGGCCGATATCCTGCAGGAACTGGCACCGCTTGCCGGCCACCTGGCGCAAAATTTGCGCGCAGCTACTGCCCCTGTTCAGCCTCCGCGGCTTGACATGGGGTTGGAAGACCCCCAAATCGACGAAAACTTTAAGTACGGGCCTGAGTACCGGCAACTGTGGCGGGCGCTGGGTCATGATCCGCTGCCCGTGGATTCAATTATCCGCGCCAGCGGATTGACGGCGAAGGCTGTGTCGGCCATGCTGCTGATGTTGGAGCTCAGAGGAAAGGTAGAAGCGCACCCGGGCGGCGCCTTCAGCCGTAAAACAAGAGGCCTATAGATGAAAGAAAACGTGCTCGACGTGCTGATGTACCTGTTCGAGAACTATTTTTACGACGAGCCCGAGGACGAGCCAGACCGTGACTCCATGGAGGAGAATCTGCAGCAGGCCGGGTTCAACAATGGCGAAATTGAGAAGGCTTTTGAGTGGCTGGACGGTCTGGCTGAGCAGCGCTACCAACCGGAGTTCAAAATCCGCACGGAACAGCCGATACGCGTATTTATTGATTCCGAAACCGACCGCCTAGATACCAACTGCCGGGATTTTCTCATGTATCTGTCGAACGTGGGCATCCTGGACGCACAGCGTCGCGAACTGGTACTCGATCGTTTGCTGGCGCTTGAATGTGATGAAATTTCACTTGAAGATATCAAGTGGGTAGTGCTTATGGTGCTGTTTAACCAGCCCGGCCAGGAAGCAAATTACGCCTGGATGGAAGATTTGATGTTTGACACGGAGCAAGACTACCGCCATTAATAGCAGGCAGTCCGGCCGCTCGTTGCTTTCCCCTGAAGAAGTCCAGCTGCGTTAAGAGCGCACTTGTGCTGCGTGGTCGAAGCGGGCGGGAAAGGCCAGCGGTTATCCAGGTTTCAGCTAAAGAGGACAGAATAATCAAGCTCTTGATTGTAGAATCGCCAGCCAAGGCGGCCACCATAAACCGCTATCTGGGCCCCGATTTCGAGGTACTGGCCTCGTATGGTCACGTGCGTGATCTGCCATCCAAAGACGGGGCGGTAGATCCGAACAATAACTTTGCCATGACCTATGAGCTCAACGAGGGCAGTGAAAAACACGTGAGCAAGATCATCAAGTCGGCCCGCAAGGCCAAAATGGTTTACCTCGCAACCGACCTTGATCGCGAAGGTGAAGCCATTTCCTGGCACATCTACGAGATTCTCAAGGCCGAAGGCTTGACCGATAAGATTCCGTTTCACCGGGTCGAATTCTCCGAAATCACGGAAAAGGCGATCAAGGAAGCCGTGGCGCATCCGCGTAGCCTTTCCATGGACCTGGTCAACGCCCAGCAGGCACGGCGCGCCCTGGACCATCTGGTTGGTTTCAGCCTCTCCCCCCTGTTGTGGAAAAAAATTCAGACCGGCCTCTCTGCGGGGCGGGTGCAGAGCCCGGCGCTGCGCCTGATTGTGGAACGTGAACGCGAGATCGAGGCGTTCATACCGCAAGAGTACTGGAGCGTTGAGGCGGACATGCAGCATGCTGGGCGTGACTTCATGTCACGGCTGGTCAAGCTGAAAGATGAAACCCTCAAGCAATTTGATCTGAACAACGCGCAGCAGTGCCACGCCATTCGTGAACGCCTGCTGCAGGCCTCCGGCGGGAAATTACGCGTGGACCGCGTCACGCGCAAACAGCGCAGTCGCAGCCCGGCGCCACCGTTTATCACCTCGACTTTGCAGCAGGACGCCGCGCGCAAGCTGCGCTTTTCGGCGCAGCGCACGATGCGCACCGCGCAGTCACTCTACGAAGGCGTGAAGGTAAAGGGAGAAAGCCAGGGGCTGATCACCTATATGCGTACTGACTCGGTTTCCCTGTCTGGCGACGCTTTGTCGGACCTGCGCGGGCAAATTCAAAAGATGTACGGCGCGGACTACCTCCCGGCGCAGGCCAATACCTACAAGACCAAGTCAAAGAACGCGCAGGAAGCGCACGAAGCCATTCGCCCCACCTCGGCGGCGCTCAGGCCCGAAGATGTGAAATCGGTTCTGTCCGATGACCAGTTTCATCTGTACGAATTGATCTGGCAGCGTTCCATGGCCTGCCAGATGACCAACGCCCTGATTGATACCGTGCAGGTTGAGTTTGATTGTGATGGGGATGCGACCTTCCGCGCCAACGGCTCCGTGGTGGCATTTCCCGGCTTCCTGGCGGTGTATGAAGAGTCCAGGCCGGAAAGCGAAAGGGAGGTTGAATCCAGTCTGCCGGACATGAACGAAGGCGACATGGTCAACGTGCTGGACATCCGTGCGGAGCAGCATTTCACCCAGCCGCCCCCGCGTTTTTCCGAGGCCAGCCTGGTCAAGACCCTGGAAGAGTTTGGCATAGGCCGTCCGTCCACCTATGCCAGCATCATTCAGACCCTGGTGCGGCGCAAGTATGTCGAACTGGAAAATCGCCGCTTCACGCCTACGGATACGGGCCGGGTCGTGGCACGTTTTCTTGGCGAACATTTTCGTCCCTATGTCGACTATGAGTTTACTGCCCGCATGGAGGATGAACTGGATGCCATTTCGCGCGGCGAGATGGACTGGGTTCCGCCCTTGCGGGAATTCTGGGAACCGTTCATCGCATTGGTAAAGGAAAAGGAAGAAAGCGTCAGCCGCAAGGACGCCAAGCTGACCCGCGTTCTGGGCATTGACCCCAAGAGCAATCGCGAAGTATCAGTCCGGCTTGGCCGTTTTGGCCCACATGCCCAGATCGGCACGGTGGAAGAGGAAGAGAAACCCGAGTTCGCCGGCCTGCGGCCCGGGCAGAGCCTTGAGACCATAACCCTTGAGGAAGCGCTGGAGTTGTTCAAACTGCCCCGCGACCTGGGTGAGACGCTTGAGGGTGAGAAGGTTAGCACCAGCATCGGCCGCTTCGGCCCGTACATCCGCTACGGCAGCAAGTACGTGTCCCTGAAGGAAGACGACCCGCATACCATAGAATTACCGCGCGCCCTGGAGGTGATTGCCGCCAAGAAACAGGCTGACCTCGACCGCATTTTGCGGACTTTTGAGGGAACTGACATCCAGATAGTCAAGGGCCGGTGGGGTCCTTTCATCACCGATGGCAACAAGAATGCGCGCATGTCCAAGGACCGTGATCCGGCTTCGCTGACGCTGGCCGAATGTGAAGAAGCACTGGCGGCGGCCCCGGACAAGAAGGCCAAGAAAACCGGCAGGAAGTCTGCTGCGAAAAAGGCTGGAACGGAGCCGGCGCCAAAAGAGAAGACTGCGAAGAAGAAGGCAGCAAAGAAAAAAGCCAGGAAGAAAAAGACCAAGGCAAAAAAGACCAAATCAAAGAAGGCCGGCAGCAAGAAGAAAATCAGCAAGGCAGCCGGTGCAACTGAGAGCGTGGAAAATACGCAATAATTCTCCGGAAGACGGAGCTGACCCATGGTACTGATGCCGTGTTAACAGTCGCGCAAGGTGCGGAATATCTCAGTGCGGGCAAAGTCATTGCCTATCCCACGGAGGCCGTGTTCGGGTTGGGCTGCGACCCCGCCAGCGAGCCGGCAGTCCGCAGGATTCTGCACATGAAGCAGCGCAGCGCGGATGCCGGACTGATCCTGGTCGCCGATTGCTGGGAGCGCTTCGCTCCGTTCGTGCAGCGGGTCGATCCAGTACAACTCGACAGAGCCCTGGCGACATGGCCGGGCCCGGTGACCTGGCTGTTTCCCCGCGCGAACTCTGTACCTGACTGGCTGGCCGGCACGCACCCAACCATCGCTTTACGGGTGAGTGCTCACGCGATCTGTCGCGCATTGTGCGCCCGGTTTGGCAGTGCAATCGTTTCGACCAGCGCCAATCCACATGGGGCGCCGCCGGCAAGCAGTGCCCGGCAGGTGACCAGCTATTTTGCTGATGCAATCGACGGGATCGTGGAAGGAGCGCTTGGCCAGCAGCAAAAGCCCAGCGAGATCCGGGATCTGCAGAGCGGCCGGGTTATCCGGGCCGCGTGACCGTCATGGGTGCGCAGGAAGTCAGCATCAACCGGGTCAAGGACTACTTGCTGGATTTGCAGCAACGCATCTGTTCATCCATTGAACAAGAAGATGGCGAAGCACGGTTCCGCATCGACCACTGGCAAAAGGACAGCGGCGATCTTTCGCCCGGGTCCATATCCGGAGGCGGGGGACAGAGTCGCGTGTTGCGCAACGGCCGCGTGTTTGAGCAGGCCGGCGTGAATTTTTCCCATGTCAGCGGCGGTAATCTTCCGGCATCCGCCACCGCATCAAGGCCCGAGCTTTCCGGCCGCAGTTTCCAGGCTTTGGGTGTTTCCCTGGTCATACACCCGCAGAACCCGCATGTGCCCACCTGCCACGCAAATGTCCGCCTGCTGGTGGCCGCAAAAGCCGGTGAACCGGACGTATGGTGGTTTGGCGGCGGCTACGACCTGACGCCCTACTACCCGGTGCTGGAAGATGTCATCGAGTGGCACAACACCGCACGGGCGGCGTGCCTGCCGTTTGGTGAAGAGGTTTATCCGCGCTACAAAGACTGGTGTGACCGGTATTTTTTCCTCAAGCACCGCCAGGAAACCCGCGGCGTGGGCGGGCTGTTTTTCGACGACCTCAGCGAATGGGGTTTTGAGCGCTGCTTCGACTTTCAGCAGGCTGTGGGCAATTCATTTTTGCGCGCTTATCTGCCCATAGTGCAGCGCCGCAAAGCCACTGCCTGGAATGACGAGCAGCGTCAGTTCCAGCTTTATCGGCGCGGTCGCTATGTTGAGTTCAACCTGGTGTATGACCGCGGCACCCTGTTTGGGCTGCAGTCCGGCGGCCGCACCGAATCCATCCTCATGTCCCTGCCACCGCTGGTGCGCTGGGAGTACGACTGGAAACCGCAGCCAGGCAGCGCGGAGGAAGAGCTGTGTCGGGACTACCTCAAACCGCGGGACTGGCTGGGGGTTCAGGGCCGGTAGGCAGCAGGGATCGGGTTGTCCGGGGTCTCGTTGTCCCAGAACACGTTGACGATCCACCACGCCCGTCTTTTTGCAGTAGCTGGATGCTGTTGATGCCGGTCATGAATGCCGCGCCATCTTTTTCCCAGCGGCACTCATAGGTGCTGAACGCCTGGGCTATTTTTCCGAACACGTCCATCCGCCGTGCCACTTCGACTTCGTAAAAGTCCTTGTCTGCAAACAGGGGCTTGGCGCCCACGATCCGGCCTTCGATGTCCAGTATGTGCAGGCCATGTTCGCCGGTGGCCCGCATGCCCGTGGGAATAAGCCGTGCACCCGGCAGGTACAAGCTGCGGATGGCATCCCAATCGCGCCCGCCCCTGGGCCGGATATCAGGCGGTACATGCTCTTGATGATGTGGTCCGGGGCAGATACGTCGGGCGGATTCGGGGCGGTTTGCTGTGGAGATGGGTTCATGTTTTCAAGCCTCAGTGGGCGGTATCCCAGTCCGGACCGAAGCCGGTATCAACCACCAGTGGCACCTGCAACTCCGCTGCGGCCGACATGCGTGCAACCACGCCTGCCTTCAGCTGGTCCAGTTGGTCCTCGGGCACCTCGAACACGAGTTCGTCATGCACCTGCATGACCAGCTTGGCCTGCGCACGGGTGCTTTGCAGCCAGTGATCGACGCTGATCATGGCGCGCTTGATGATGTCGGCAGCGGTGCCCTGCATGGGCGCATTGATCGCGGCCCGTTCGGCACCCTGGCGGCGTTGCATGTTGCTGGCATTGATATCGGGAAGGAAAAGCCGGCGGCCAAAAAGGGTTTCCACGTAACCCCGGTCGCGGGCCTGCTGCCGCGTTTTTTCCATGAACTGCTGCACATTGGGATAGCGCAGGAAATAGGTATCCATGTATTTCTGCGCGTCTGCCCGCCCGATGCTGAGCTGGCGTGCCAGGCCAAATGCTGACATGCCGTACATCAGGCCGAAGTTGATCGCTTTCGCTGCACGCCGCTGATCCCCGGTCACGGCGCCGTACTCTGCGCCAAAGACCTCTGCGGCGGTGGCCTGGTGCACATCGACCCCTTCACGAAAGGCTTGGAGCAAGCCTGCATCACCGGACAGGTGCGCCATGATGCGCAATTCGATTTGCGAGTAATCACACGCCATGATCAGCCAGCCGGGCGGTGCTATGAAAGCCTGCCGGATGCGCCTGCCCTGGGGAGTACGTATGGGGATGTTCTGCAGATTCGGGTCGGTGGAGGAAAGCCTGCCGGTAGCAGCCACTGCCTGGTGATAGGACGTGTGTACCCGCCCGGTCCGCGGGTTGATCTGCTCCGGCAAGCGGTCGGTGTAGGTGGATTTCAATTTCGATAGTGAGCGGTATTCAAGTATCAACTTCGGCAGTTCATAGTTTTCGGCCAGCTCCTGCAAAACGTCCTCAGCGGTGGAAGGTTGACCCTTGGGGGTTTTGCGCGTGACCGGCAGCCCTTGCTTCTCAAACAGTATCTGTTGCAGTTGTAAGGGTGAGCCAAGGTTGAAGGTTTGCCCGGCAGCCTGGTACGCATCCTGCTCGAGTTGATGTATCTGCTTGCTCAGTTCGGCACTTTGCCGGCCCAGTACTGCACCGTCGATCAATACTCCATGCTGCTCCATGCGCGCGAGCACCGGGACCAGGGGAATTTCAATGTCCGTTAAGACACTGGCGAGGGCAGGCTCCTGTTGCAAGAGCGGCCACAGGTGTTCGTGCAAGCGCAGGGTAATGTCCGCATCCTCCGCCGCATAATGTCCGGCTGTTTCGATGGGGACCTCGCTGAACAGGATCTGTTTACTGCCCTTTCCGGCAACCTCTTCGTAATGCACGGTCCTGTAACTGAGGTACTTGAGGGCCAGCGAGTCCATGTCGTGGCGGCTGCCGGTGCTGTTGAGCACGTAGGATTCCAGCATGCTGTCGTATGCGACCCCCTGCAGGACCACCCCGTAATTGGACAACACGTTCATGTCGTACTTGATGTGCTGACCCACCTTGGGCAGCGCCGCATCCTGCAGCACGGGCCTGAGCTTTTCTATCACCAGGTCACGCTCAAGTTGCTGCGGTACGCCCGGGTAGTTGTGGGCCACGGGAATGTAGAAAGCAGATCCCGCCTGCACGGAAAAACTCAAACCCACCAGTTCCGCCTGCATGGAATCGAGGCTGGTGGTTTCGGTGTCAACGGCGATCAGTTTGGCCTGGCGTAGCAGTTCAATGACGTACTCCAGGTCCGGCAGCGAAAAAACCGTTCGATAGTTTGCCGGTGCCGGTTTTTCATGTGCTGTGTTCTCTGCGTCCATCTCTTTCAGCCAACTGCTGAACTCGTAGCGCCGCAGGGCCGCCAGCAAAGCCGGTTTATCTGCCGCCTGTCGCACCAGGGCATCTGGGGACGTATCCAGGCTCAATTCCCTGCGAATCGTTGCGAGGTTGCGCGACAGGGGCAGGAAGTCCAGCGCGGCGCGCAGGTTTTCACCCACTTTGCCACCCACCTCCTGCGCGTGCTGCATTAACTGGTCCAGCGATCCATAGTCTTCCAGCCACTTCGCGGCAGTTTTGGGCCCGCACTTGTCCACGCCCGGAATGTTGTCTGAGGTGTCGCCGGTCAGTGCCAGGAAGTCGATGAACTGTTGTGGGTAAACTCCAAATTTTTCCTTTACCCCCGCCCGGTCGAGGCGGGTGTCCGTCATGGTGTTGACCAGCGTAGTCTGATCGCTGACCAGTTGGGCCAGGTCCTTGTCGCCGGTGGAGATGATGCACGACATACCCTCTTCTTCCGCCATGCGCGAAAGCGTACCGATCACGTCATCGGCCTCGACCCCCGGCACCTGCAGGATGGGCAGGCCAAGCACGCGCGTGAAATCCAGGATGGCTTCAACCTGGTTGGCAAGTTCGGCAGGCATGGGGGGGCGGTTGGCCTTGTAGTCGGCGTAGAGTTCATGCCGGAAGGTCGGCCCCCTGGCATCGAAGACAATGGCAATGTGAGAAGGGTCGTCTTGGTTCAAAATCCGGCGCAGCATGTTGGCAACGCCCAGTAATGCGCCAGTTGGCTCGCCACGGCTGTTGGTCAGATTCGGCAGTGCGTGGAACGCCCTGTACAAATAGGACGAGCCGTCAACCAGGTACAAAGTCTTTTTTTTTGCCATCATCAGTTTGTGATCAGTTGCATCCAATTCAGGTCTGGTATTATGAAACCGTGGGGACCGTCGAAGCAGAGCGTGTGCGCTGCGGGTCCAGTTTAACCCAGCAGGAGGGCAATAAAATGTTGCGTCCGCATATGCTCAGCATGTGGCTCAGCATGTGGCTCAGCATGTGGCCCGGTGCGTGGCCTGGCAAAGGCCTGCCATGGATGTTTGCAGCCCTGGTGTGGTTCTCACCGCTGCTTCCTGCACAGGACAATCTTGAAGCTCCACCGCCAATTCCTCCGCTTGATGCCAAAGAGCGGCCCCTGCCTCCCAAGGTCGAGGGTGAGGCGATCGAGCCCTCAGTTACGATCCGGCAAGAAGAAGACAAAACGGTCGAGGAGTACCGTTACAACGGCCAGATTTACATGGTCAAGGTCACACCCAAAGTAGGCCTGCCGTACTATCTCATCGATGAAAACAGTGATGGTATTCTTGAGGCCAGCCCGAATAAGGGACTGGCACCCGTCACTCCCGTCTATTGGAAA
>SHZL01000047.1 GCA_009692275.1 Lysobacterales bacterium
GGGCGATTTCTTCCACTACATTGCGCAAGCGCCGGCGCAGGGGGTCGCGGGGGTCGGACTCAACCAGGGCGGCGCCCAATTCCCGCGCAACCACGCCTCCGCCGGAACGCAGGCGGATGGTCTTGAACAGGCTGGCAAACACGATCAGCAGTGCACAGGCAATTCCGCCAAAGACCAGCAGGGCGGCGTTGTCGTGCAAAGACTGGCTGGAAAAGAGCTCCCCTTGAACTGCTGTGCTGGCGGAATAACCGGCCACCAGCAGCAACAGCAGGTCAACAGCAGCAACCACCGCAAGCACGGCAAGAACGAACATCAGCACCAACCAGCGTGTCTGCCGCCTGGCCTGTTCCTGGTGTTCAAAAAAGTTCATTGCCCCGCCCCGCCAAAGGCATCGCAATTGCAGGCATCGCAATTGCAGGCATCGCAATTGCAGGCATCGCAATTGCAGGCATCACAATCGCACTCATCGCAAGCGCGACCTGGCGTTGCAGTCATATTCATCCGCAGAGCGCAGGGCTCAGGGCTCAGAAAGAGACCTTAGGAACTTCGCGCTTTGCCTCATCCTCAATCTGCAGCAGTTCCGCAGGCCCAAAACCGAACCAGGCCGTGAAAAAATTATTGGGGAAAGACTCGCGCATGGTGTTGTATTCCATGACCGAGTCGTTGTACGCCTGGCGAGAAAACGCGACCTTGTTCTCGGTAGTTGTCAGTTCCTCGGAAAGCTGCATCATGTTCTGGTTGGCTTTCAGGTCGGGATACGCCTCGGACAGGGCGAACAAGCGGCCCAAAGCGCCTGACAAACCCTGCTCCGCTTCGGCGAGGCGCTTCATGGCATCAGGATTGGTTGGATCGCTGGCGGCAGCCTTCAGGCCGGAGACCGCCACATTGCGCGCGTTGACAACCGCCTCGAGAGTCTCGCGTTCATGGGCCATGTATCCCTTGGCCGTTTCCACCAGGTTTGGAATCAGGTCATGCCGCCGGGTGAGTTGTACATCGATCTGGGCGAAAGCGTTCTTGTAGCGGTTTCTGCCGGCAACCAGGCGGTTGTATATCGAAATCGCAAACAGGATTGCTGCGACGGCCAATCCGAGGAAAATCCAGGTACCCATGACACACCTCCCACGCTGAAATCAACGGTCACATCTTAGCAAAACCGCCTGGCCCCGGAGCGTGCAGCAAGTAATGACTCGCTGCACCTGCCAGGCCTCAGCTGCCGTCCTGCTCCACTTTTGCCCACGAGTCCCGCAAGGTGACAGCGCGGTTGAACACGGGGCGGCCAGGCTTTGAATCCACACTGTCGTGCACGAAGTAGCCCATGCGCTCGAACTGATAACAATCACCCGGCAGGCCTGCGGCCACGGCCGGCTCAACCACGGCAGCGGTAATGACATCCAGCGAGTGCGGATTCAGAAATTCCAGGAAATCCCTGGTCTTGTCACCCAGGGGGTTCGGCACGGTGAACAGGCGGTCGCACAGACGGACTTCCGCGCGCACGCCATGCGTGGCAGAGACCCAATGTACGGTGCCTTTCACCTTGCGCGCGGCACCGCGTGAACCGCTGCGCGACTCCGGATCGAATTCGCAAACCAGCTCAACAACATCACCTTCTGCGTTCTTGACCACGTCAACGCACTTGATGATGTATGCGTTCCTCAGCCGCACTTCGCCACCCGGCTTGAGGCGGAAGAATTTGGCTGGTGGTTCCAACATGAAATCGGAACGTTCAATCCAGATTTCGCGGTTGAGCGCTACTTTGCGAACGCCCTTGGATTTATCCTGCGGGTGCACGTCAGCTTCCAGCCACACCGTGTCGTCTTCCGGAAAATTCATCAGCGTGACTTTCAGGGGCTCCAGCACCGCCATCGTTCTCGGCGCATGGGCATTCAGGTCGTTGCGTAATTCATTCTCGAGCACGCTCATCGGGATGATGCTTTCGGACTTGGAAATACCCATTTCATTCCAGAATGAACGGATCGCGGTGGCAGTGAACCCGCGCCGGCGGAGGCCAGCCAGCGTGGGCATACGCGGGTCATCCCAGCCGGACACGTGGCCTTCTTCGACCAATTGGCGCAAGCGACGCTTGCTCATCACCGTGTAGTCGATGTTGCCGCGGGCAAACTCGATTTGCCGGGGACGGGAAGGCGATGGGATGTTTTCCAGGATCCAGTCGTACAGCGGCCGGTGGTCTTCAAATTCCAGCGTACACAGCGAGTGCGTGACGCCTTCGATGGCATCGGAAATGCCATGCGCCCAGTCGTACATGGGGTAGATATGCCAGGTATCACCGGTGCGGTGATGCACTGCATTGCGGATGCGGTAGATTACCGGATCGCGCAAATTGATATTGCCGGAGGCCATGTCAATGCGCGCCCGCAGCACGTATTTTCCATCTTCAAATTCGCCCGCCTTCATGCGCGCGAAAAGCTCCAGGCTTTCCCCTGCAGGCCGGTCACGGAAGGGACTGTCGCGTCCGGGCTCGGTCAAGGTTCCGCGGAACTCGCGAATTTCCTCAGCCGAAAGCTCTTCCACGTAGGCCAGGCCCTGCTGGATCAGGTGGACGGCATAGTCGTGGAGTTGCTCGAAATAGTCGGAAGCATGACGCAACTCCTGCCATTCGAAGCCCAACCAGCGCACGTCCTCCATAATGGAAAGCGCAAAATCTTCGCTCTCTTTCAGCGGATTGGTGTCATCAAAGCGCAGGTTGGTCGAGCCCCCGAATTCATGAGCCAGGCCAAAATTAAGGCAGATCGACTTGGCGTGACCAATATGCAAATGCCCATTGGGCTCGGGTGGAAAGCGCGTCAAGATGGTCCGATGCTTTCCGGACTCGAGGTCGGCTGCAACGATGTTGCGAATAAAGTGGCTGGCCCTGTTGCTGTCTTCTGTGCTCATGTCGGTCTTCGTTTGGTTTGGCAATCTGGCGGCGAAAGCGGTGAATTCTAGCGCATTGTTACTATCAGCCACACCCACGGCGGAGTTTACCCTGACGCTGTGCAAAAACGACGCCAAAAAAAACCCCGGTAAAAACCGGGGTTTGAAAGGCGTATCGCGTAAGGCATAGAAGTGTGGGGACTGCCTGTCTAGAGGTGCGACACGCCAAGCACAGTCAACTTACACGCCTAGCTTACTCATCCGCTGTTAAGAATCTGTCAATGGAACGTTGCTAAAGCGTAATTCTTCGTAAGAAACCCTGAATAAATTCAGAGTTTCCCTGTTTTTCCGTAATCGACTCAGGCTGCCTGCTGGCGCGTCTTCTTCAAATGCACCATCAACAAAGAAATAGCCGCCGGAGTAATGCCGGGGATACGGGCCGCCTGCCCCACCGTGTCCGGTCTGATTGTCGCCAGTTTTTCCATTGCTTCAGCGGATAGGCCACAGACCTGGCCATAGTCAAAATTTCTCTGAATTTCAGACAGTTCATGTTTCAGGCGGCGGGCTATTTCATCCGCCTGCCGGGCGAGATAACCGGCATAGCGGACCTGGATTTCCACCTGTTGGGCAACCTGGGGGTCACTTACACCCGGCCCGATTCCTTCGACTGTGATCAACTGCCCATACCCCAGTTCCGGCCGCTTGAGCAAATGCAGCGCACGGGATTCCTTGCTGAGCGGAACACCGCAGGCCGCACTGACCGCCTTACCCAGTGCATTCTCCGGCGTAACCCAGAGGTCGTGCAGGCGTGCGGTTTCCTGTTCGATGGCGGCGCGCTTGGTGCTGAACGCTTTCCACCGGTCGTCGTCGACCAGGCCCAGGTCACGACCTGTTGGCGTCAGGCGCAGGTCAGCGTTGTCTTCACGCAACTGCAAGCGATACTCCGCCCTGCTGGTAAACATCCGGTACGGTTCCAGCGTACCGTTGGTGACCAGATCGTCGATCATTACACCAATATATGCTTCGTCGCGACGCAAGGTCCATGCCGGCTGCCCTGTAGCCTGGCGCGCTGCATTCACCCCGGCCACCAGTCCCTGCGCTGCCGCTTCTTCGTAGCCCGTGGTTCCATTGATCTGCCCGGCGAAATACAGCCCTTTGACCTGCCTGGTTTCCAGGTGAGCTCGCAGTTCCCGTGGGTCGAAATAGTCGTACTCAATGGCGTATCCCGGGCGGGTAATGAATGCCCGTTCAAAACCACGGATGGATTGCACCAACTCCAGCTGAACCTCAAATGGCAGGCTGGTGGATATGCCGTTTGGGTAAAGCTCCCGGGTGTTGAGTCCTTCCGGCTCAATAAAAATCTGGTGGCTGGAGCGCCCGGCAAATCGTACAACCTTGTCTTCTATCGAGGGACAGTAGCGCGGGCCGATGCCTTCTATTGCCCCGCTGTACATGGGCGAGCGGTGCAAGGCTTGGCGGATAATGTCGTGGGTACGTTCGGATGTATGGGTTATCCAGCAGCATACCTGCCGTGGATGGTCAGATGCGCTTCCCATAAACGAAAACACCGGCCTTGGATCGTCACCGGGCTGCTCCTTCAACCCGTCAAAATTCACCGACTTGCCGTCAATTCTCGGCGGCGTTCCGGTCTTGAGCCGGCCCACCCGAAACGGCATTTCCCGCATCCTTGCAGCCAACAAGCTCGCAGGAGGGTCGCCCGCGCGGCCGCCGGCAAGAGTGGTTTCCCCGATGTGAATCTTTCCGGCCAGAAAGGTGCCGGCAGTCAACACCAGGGTGGTGGAATGGAAACTGACTCCGCCTGCAGTTATGCAGCCTGCTATCTCATCGCCCCGTAACAGCAGGTCATCTACGGCAGCCTGGAATAGTACAAGATTGGGCTGGTGTTCCAGGGTCCTGCGAATGAAACCCCGGTATAAACTGCGATCGCATTGGGCGCGGGTTGCGCGCACCGCCGGTCCCTTGCTGGAATTGAGTGTACGGAACTGGATGCCAGCGGCGTCGGCTGCGCGGGCCATGACACCCCCAAGGGCGTCAATTTCCCTGACCAGGTGGCCTTTCCCAATCCCGCCTATGGCGGGGTTACAGCTCATTTGCCCTACGGTTTCGATGTTGTGCGTCAGTAACAGGGTGCTTGCCCCGCTACGCGCAGCAGCAAGGGCTGCCTCGGTGCCGGCATGGCCCCCTCCGATAACAATCACATCAAAATGTTGCGGGTAGATCACGGCGGATTCCGAGATGCCTGAGACCGCGCATTGTAGCAACAAAACAAACCCGCCAGCGCTTTCCGGACGGTAAACCAGGCGACCGCATTGCGCTGCCGCCGGAGCGCCTTACTCAACCGGACTTACCGGTCATCGCGGTCCCTGTGGTGGAACCCGCCGTCGTTATCCCCGCCTTCGCGTGAGCCTCGATCATAGCCCCCCTCCGGGCGTCCCGAATAATCACCGGTTGGCGCAGCGCGCTTGGGTTGAGGCGCGTTTTGTTGGTTGAATGAGGGCTGGGGTGCTGATTGCTGAACGGGCGCAGGTTGTGCAGGAGTGGCTTGCCGCACAGAGTACTGCTTGCCGTTAGAACCCTGCGCTGGCGCAGGTCGACTTAAACCGCCGGGCATGCCCGTCCGTGGCGGAGCGGCATTGTTTTGTTGCGGTTGTATCGTCCGGACCTGGCCGTTCTGACCGGCGAATCCGGACAGGTCAACGGGCTTTGAACTGCCGTCGTAAGCCTTGTTTCCCAAAGGTGGCACGCCACGGGGTTGCTCATGACTGGGTTGCGGGAGGCTGGGTTTTATCTTGTTGTCACCCCGGTTGCCGACGGCCGTGCCATGAGCAGCAGCGCTCGCCGATGGCTTTGCGGATACATTGCGGTTGAATTGGCCGGGCTCGCGCTGGACGTCCACGTGGCGATCCAAAGAGGGGTAGCCACCCTTGCGAATGCTCCGGTCAACTCCTTTGCCATAATAACTATCCCCGGGGCCATTCCCGGGATGGCCGCCCCCGTGGCCCCCGTAACCACCATCATGCCCGCCACCATGGTAATCGTCGTGATCATCCCCGTGGTGGTGATCCCAGTGATTGTAACCCCCCCCGTAATAAGCGTATGGGTACGGATAATAGTATGGGTAGGGGAAGCCGTAGAAGGGCTGATACCAGGCCGAGTAGTAGTACGGGCTGTAATAGGGTGGATACCATCCTCCACCCGCATAGAATCCGAATGAGAAGGAAAAACCTGAATACGGGCGGTAATAGTTATTTCCGAAATAGAAGTAGTCCAGCGATGCCCAGGGATAATAGGGCGAGACTACATAGGATTCATAGGCTACGGCGGGCTCTTCGTATGCAACAGGCTCGTCCACCCAGGGTTCAGTCGCTGCAACCTCGTAGGGAACGTAATAGACGCAGCCCGAAAGCAGCAAGACAGCCATGCTGGAAACAATCTGCTTTTTCATTGTACGACCCTCCCCGCAACACATCACAACGGGCGACCAGCACCCATCGTGCTTATAAGACTAACACTTTGAGCATGAACGTATTCTGAACAGGGAGACACGGAAGGCGGCCCTGGACAGGCAGGTTACCCAAAGCAATTCGGGAGCCTCAGGCCCCGCCGGCCTTTTGCGGGTACTGAACCATTTTGGCACCCGCCTGGCCGGGAGCAAAAATCACTACTTCTATCCACATCGGGCGCGCCAGATCCAGGTTTGCCGGGGGCTGAATCACGAAATTGCCGGTGGCGTGAGCCTGGCCCTGCTCCTTCCAGGAAACCTGCACCGGGCTGCGCTCGTATTGCCGCCCGGGAAACGAGGTGGAACAGGACGTGTGTCGCACTATCGTTCCGCAACTGACGAAATTTCCGGTCAGCGGAACAAGAATTTGAACATCTGTAACCGTGGTGCCCAATTGATTGATGATTTTAATGCCATCAATTGCAATGCCGGGCGCCGTTTTACCCGCATGTTTTGACTCAGTCGCGCAAGCCCACAGCACGAGTGCACACAGACATGTCGCCAGCAACTTAAGAATTTTCACCGGGGAGCGCACACTAGCAGTTGATCCCTAAGCGCATTGTGCAGAATTTCCGCCACATCAGAAGAAAGCTCCGGTGTTGCGGCAATACGCTGGAGTTCGGCTTGCATCAGCCGGGAACGCACCGGGTCATAGCGTTTCCAGTGGTTGAAGGCTGGTGTGATTCGAGCGGCAATTTGCGGGTTAATTCGTTGCAGTTCAATGACCCGGTCGGCCACGAAACGATAACCCGCGCCTGTCGCCGCATGAAAGCCAGTGGGGTTCGACATTGCAAAGGCGCCAATAAGCGCCCGGACCTTGTTGGGGTTGGCCAGGGAAAACGCCGGATGATTCAACAAGGCCGCCAGCTTTTCAACCGTTGCCGCACCGGGGCGCGTGGCATGCAGGGCAAACCACTTGTCCATAACCAGTGCATCCTGCTGCCACTTTTCTGCAAACAGCTCCAGTTCCGCTTCCGCCTGCACGGCGCCGGAACGGACCAGGCAGCCGAGTGCCGCTAGCGTATCGGTCATGTTGTCGCTGCTGGACAGTTGCTGCAGGGCGAGATTTACCCCGGTCCCAAGTTCAACGAGGTAAGACAGGCACAGGTTTTTCAGGCTTCTGCCGGCAATTGCCCTGGCCGTCAGGTCATAGGCCTGGCCGTGGTTCAAGTCACCATAGAGCGCCTCAAACTGTGCAGAAAAATGAGCTGCAAGCTCCCTTTCTACGAACTTGCGCGCCGCATGAATTCCATCAACGTCTATCACCTGCATTTGGTCTGCAAGATAATCCTCACCGGGGAGCATCATGGCCTGGGCCAGGAGCGCCTGGTCGCTTGAACGGTCGCCGAGCAATGCTTCGAAGGCAGAGGTCAGCTCAGGCCCCAACTGCATGCCTGCGCCATCCTGCAGGCGCTGGCGATTGTTCATGATCTCTTTTTGGGCCAGCAACTGTGCCGCTTCCCAGCGGACAAACGCGTCCGGGTCGTGTTTCATGAGCACCGCAAGTTCTGCCGCGGTGTAGGCATGCACCAGCTTTACCGGCGCAGAAAAATCACGCAGCAACGCGGGGATCGGTTGTTGCCCGATGTCCTCGAACACAAAGGTTTGCTGCTCTTCCTTCAACAGCAGTACGCGCGTGAATGTTGCCGGCGTGTCATCACCGGCGAGACGCAAGGGGATTTGTTCGCCCGATGCGCTGAGCAAGCCCATTGCAAACGGAATAACCAGGGGCTGCTTCAGCGCCTGGTCGTGGGTTGGCGGTGTCCGTTGCCCCAGATGCATGGTCAGGCTCCTGTTGCCGGCATCGTATTCTGTTCGCACCGTGACTTCGGGAGTACCCGACTGCCCATACCACTTACCGAATTCATCCAGGTTCACGCCATTGGCATCTGCCATGGCGGCAAGAAAGTCATCGCAGGTCACAGCCTGGCCATCATGCCGTTCGAAATAGAGTTTCATCCCTTTCTGAAAACCGTCTTCGCCCAATAGCGTGTGAAACATGCGAATGATGGTCGCGCCTTTTTGGTACACCGTCATGGTGTAAAAATTATTGATTTCGCAGAACTCGTCCGGCCGTATCGGGTGAGACATCGGCCCGTCGTCTTCGGGAAACTGCCGGCTGCGTAAGTCCCGCACATCCTGAATTCGCTTGACCGCGCGCGACTGCATGTCGGAGGTAAACTCCTGGTCTCGAAAGACGGTCAGGCCTTCCTTGAGAGTCAGCTGAAACCAGTCCCGGCAAGTTACCCGGTTGCCGGTCCAGTTATGGAAATATTCATGGCCGATGACGCCTTCTATGGCCTGGAAATCGCTGTCAGTGGCAGTCTCGGGCCTGCCCAGCACGAACTTGGAGTTAAAAATATTCAGCGACTTGTTTTCCATTGCGCCCATGTTGAAATCGTCAGTGGCGACAATGTTGTAAATGTCCAGGTCGTATTCCAGTCCAAACCGGTCCTCGTCCCACTTCATGGAGCGCACCAGGGACGCCATGGCGTGGTCACACTTATCGATGTTTTTCTTTTCCACGTAAACGCGCAAGGTGACTTTCCTGCCGCTGCGGGTGGTGAAATGATCCTCGATATACTGAAGATCTCCGGCCACCAGCGCGAAAAGATAAGACGGTTTGCGGAATGGGTCCACCCAGCGAGCCCAATGCCTGCCATCTTCAAGTTCACCGGAGCCCACTGCGTTCCCATTCGACAGTAGTTCGGGGAATTGCGACCGGTTTGCAGTAACAGTTACGTCGTAGCGCGTCATGACATCCGGGCGATCGGGAAAGTAGGTAATCTTCCGAAACCCTTCCGCTTCGCATTGCGTAAGCAGAAAATCACCCGAGGAATAAAGGCCATCAAGCGTGGTATTTTCCCGCGGGCGAATCCGTACCTCGGTGCTGATCAGGCACTCTGTTGGGCAAGAAAAAATGACCATTTGGTCCGCGTCAACGGAATACTCTCCAGCGTTCAAGTCCCGGCCATCAAGCTTGACCCGGACCAACTCGAGACTCTTACCCTGCAAGACGATTTCACTGGTGCCGGCGCCAGCAGATATGTTCCGGATAGCGATATCAGCCCGAACAGTGGTGATTTTGCTGTCGATCTCAAAATTCAGCCGGAATTCGTCAATCTGCCAGGGGAAGGGGGTGTACTCTTCTCGCCTGACAATTTTGCGGGCGGAGCCTTGTTTCATGCGACGAATCCTTCTTTGCAATGGGAGCGGATCTGCCAGGACAGAAGTAGTCCTGGAGTGCGAAGGGCTTGTATTATATGCCCAAGCTGCTGCGAGCGCATTTTCCATGAACCGCACCCTACGGAACCTGCAAACTTGAGCCCGGAATCACCTGACCTTCCAGACATAAGTGCCGTTTGGGAGGCGCACCGGCGCATCCGGAGCCTGGTAAACCTGACGCCCGTTCTTGCCAGCGACGGTCTCAATGCTGAATTGGGTTGTGAGCTGCTATGCAAATGTGAGCATCTGCAACGCACGGGTGCATTCAAATTTCGTGGCGCCAGCAACGCTGTTGTCCACCTGCGTGAAGCTGGAATCAGCGGCGCTGTTGCAACCCATTCTTCAGGCAACCACGGTTCTGCGCTGGCCCTGGCAGCCAGCCTGGACCAGCGGACCGCACACGTCGTCATGCCCGATAACGCATCCGCCCTGAAGGTTGATGCGGTCAGGCGCAACGGCGGCATCGTTCACTTCTGCTCCCCTACGCAAACGGACAGGGAGTCCGGCCTGGCCCGGCTGGTGCAGGCAGGCCATATCCCCATCCCGCCTTACGACCACTTTGACATCATTGCCGGCCAGGGAACCGCAGCCCTGGAACTGGTGGAATCCAATCCCGGCCTGGATATCCTCATCGCCCCCGTGGGTGGCGGTGGCTTGATTGGAGGCACGGCACTGGTTGCCAACGATCGTGGGATCATCGCTTATGCCGCCGAGCCGGCGGGTGCTGCAGACACCGCTGCCAGCATGGCCCTGGGCCACCGGGTCAATTCCTTCCATCCCGACACCATTGCTGACGGCCTGCGGGCCCTGGTCGGTGAGCGCAATTTCCTGATTATTCAACAGCACGTCAAGCAGGTCCTGACCGTGGAGGAAGAAGAAATCCGGTCTGCAATGGTGCTTTTCTGGAGGTACACACGCATGTTGATAGAGCCATCGTCAGCGGTCGTGATTGCCGCATTAAGGCGTTACCCGCACCTGTTCTCAGGTAAGAAAGTAGGCGCAATCATCAGCGGCGCAAATATTCACCCCAGGGAATGGCTGGCCTTGACGGAGATGGTGGAATGAGTGCGTCCATGGACACAAGCCGGTGTGGCTGGGCCAGTACGGATCCCCTCAACATTGCCTACCATGACCTGGAGTGGGGCAGCCCGGTGCATGATGACTCCCGACTGTTCGAACTGATCACGCTGGAGGGGGCACAGGCCGGCCTGAGCTGGCTGACCATACTGCGCAAGCGGGAAGGCTACCGCAAGGCTTTTGTTGGTTTTGATCCGCAACGCGTGGCGGGTTTTGATTCCCAGCGAATTGATCAACTGGTACTGAATCCAGCCATTGTGCGACACCGGGGGAAAATCGAATCAACCGTCAACAATGCCCGGCGCGTGCTGGCCCTGTGGGAGTCGGGTAGAAGCCTTGATGATACGGTTTGGTCTTTCGTTGACGGCCAGGCCAAACAGAACCGCTGGAAGTCCATGTCCGAACTTCCATCCAGCACGCCGGCGTCCGTGGCGTTGAGCAAAGCCCTCAAGAAACTGGGCTTCCGCTTCGTTGGCGATACCACCTGCTGCGCGTTCATGCAGGCCGCCGGCCTGCTGAATGACCACCTGCTCAGCTGTCCCCGGCATGCGCTGTGCCAGTCCACAGCAACCCATCCGCCGAAGATGTGACAGCGCCTAATCAGCGGTTGATCAGCGGTTGATCACGACCAGCCTGGGCCTGGGAATGGAATTGAATTCGCAGGCTGTCGCCAGGGTGTAGGCGCCCATTTGTTCCCCCACGACAATGTCGCCAATATTCATGGCTGGCAACATGGCCAATTCAGTAATGACATCAATGCTGTCACAGGTGGGGCCGGCAAGAACACTGGGATGCCTCTCTGCGTCATCGCTAAAGACAGTAATCGGATATTCGGCGTGATCAAAAATCTGACCGCTGTAGGCGCCGTATACCCCGTCGTCCAGGTAATACCACCACAGACCACCGCGCAGGGCACGACCCATGACGGTGCTGATGGACTTCATGATGGGCGCACTGAGCACCCGCCCCGGTTCCGCGATAATGCGCACCCGCTGCGGATACTCAGCCAGGGCCGCGTTGATCGGTTTGCAAAACTCGTTCAGATCCAGGACATGCTGCGTATAGTCAACCGGCATGCCACCGCCGATATCCAGCACGGTCAGATGCTCTGCTCCCACGAACGCACCGGGGGTATAAAAAGGCCGGCATGCCCGGATGGCATCGACGTGCGCAGCGCTGGTCATGGATTGCGACCCGACGTGGAAACTCAGGCCCTTGATTCGAATTCCCAGCTGCGCAGCTTCCGCCAGCATGGCGGGTACATCCTGTCGCCCGCAACCGAACTTGCGTGACAGATCAACCGCGGCATCTTTGCCGCGAAACGAAACCCGCAACAGCAACTCAGCCTGCGCGCGGTAGGCCGTGAACTTCAGCAACTCATCAATGTTGTCTATGACAAACGTGGTGCAGCCAAAGTCCAGAGCATCCCGGATATCCTGGTCGCGCTTGATGGGATGCGTATGAATGGTAGCTTCCGGCCTTGCACCAACGCTGCGCATCAGGCCCAGTTCTCCCGTGGTGGCAAGGTCAAACCCGGCGCCTTCCTGCAGCAAGGTCACCAGGACGGCTGGCTCCGGCAATGACTTGATGGCGTAGAAAAAGCCGACATTGGGCAGAGCCAATTGCAGTTCCCGGTAACGCGTGCGCAAGGTGTCACAATCAAGCACTAATAACGGCGAACCATACTGCTCAACGAACTGACGATAGGGGGCTTCGTGCCTCTTCTTCTCAATGGATACCAGGTTCATGCGCTAAAAGCTCCGCGGAAGCCGGTATGACAGGCCGTCAAACCGGTGGTTGCCCGTGGTAACAACCCTGGCGAACCGCCGCACGGCCGTCCGCCTGGCAAAAGAGTAGTTTACTCACAAATTTTGGCAAGCATTATTTGCGGCCAGGAATGCCTCACCCGGGTGGCGTCGATCACAGATCAGGATCCAGGCTGCCGGGTCGTGCGCCTCGCCCATGTACATGACTTCGTGCACCCGGACGTTCATCGAACCAGCAGCAAGCTTCTGCCTGATTTCAACGAAATCGTTTTCATCCAGCGCGGCGCCCAGCATGGCCGACATGCGCCCGGCATAGGTGCGTAATTCGCCGGACATTCCATCAATCCAGGCCACAATGGCGTTCAGCTCCATCGCACTTCGATTCTTGTACATGCGGCTAACGTCGGTATGCAGTCGACGTACTACGCCACCGGCAACACCTTCCCCGTGATGCTTCAATATCCCAAGCACGGCCTTGCCGGCACTCTGGAACATCGCCGGGGGGCGCTCGCCAGGTTGCACACCCGTTCGTTGTGCAGATGGTTTCTTCTCAGCGAGAAAAGCATGACGTGCGTGCAACAGGAAGTTGCAACGCTCCAGGGCCTGCATGGCAAGAAGGTTGCTGCGGCACTCGTTGTAGATCCCGCCGCCCTGCAAGTGCAAGATC
>SHZL01000048.1 GCA_009692275.1 Lysobacterales bacterium
AAAAGGAAAAGGGGTCAGATTTAAAATAAATCTGACCCCTTTTTTTCGACAGCTTTTTTCTAGACAGCTTTTATCTAACTACGGCAGCGCATAAGCCACCAGCTCAGCTGGATTACCTGAACTACCGACGAACAAGGCCAGATACTGCTTGCCATTGTGCTCGTAGGTAAACGGATGTCCGGTTTGATTCACTGGCAATGCTATTTCGGCAATGAGGTCACCGGTTTGCTTGTTGACGGCCCGCAGAATCGGCTTGGCATCGGCAGCACCAGTACCCTCGGCGACAAACAGCAGTGTCTTGGTGAGCAAGATCGCTGAACGTGTTGGTATTCCGGTGCGCGGCAGATCGATGCCCGCCAGCAGTGGATGATTGGCAATGCGTTCCGGTGTGTCGGCATTCGCTATCCACCAGAGATGGTCGCCAGTGTTCATGTCGATCGCGGTAACGCGGCCATAAGGTGGTTTGACGATCTCGAGTCCCTCCACCCGCGGTACGCGTGTGCTGAAACCCTGACTGAGATCGATATCCGACTCTTCATTTTTTGACAACGACAACACTTGCAGTTGGGTGCGCGATGGCACGTATAGAATCCCTGTCTCGGGATCCAGCGCCGCACTCTCCCAGTTGGAACCGCCAGTAGAAGAGGGCAAGGACAGCAGGCCGGTGGTGCCGTCAGGATCTTCCGCCAGAGAAGGTGGGGTAAAAATAGATTCGCTGAGGCGGAAACCGGCGATGGATTCCAGCGCCAGCGCGCGAACTTCCGGGGTCCAGTCGATCAAATCCGCTTCGGAAAATCCCTGTCGATCGAAGGCAGCGGGACGGGTCGGGAAGGGTTGGGTCGGCGAATACCATTCGCCAGGTACGTCGCCCACGGGCACTGCTTGCTCAACAATTGGCCAGATCGGTTCGCCAGTCAGTCGGTCGAAGGTATAGACCCAGGATTGTTTGGTCACGGACATGACAACCTTACGGCCGTTGGGTAAGTCGGCGATTATCGCCGGGGACGGCACGTCCCAGTCCCAGATGTCATGGTGAATATATTGATAGTGCCATTGGCGTTCACCGGTTTTGATATCCACCGCGACGATGCCGCTGGAAAACAGGTTAGCGCCATGGCGGTCGCCACCGTAGTAGTCGCCAGTTGGATCTTCTACAGGCAGATAGACATGACCCAGTTCCGGATCGCCTGAGATGACAGCCCAGACGCCGGAATTGCCGGTGATGTCGTTGCCAGTGATCCAGGACTCATAACCGTATTCACCGGCCGCGGGTATGGTATGAAAGGTCCACAGCAGGGCGCCGGTGTGCACGTCGAAACCGCGTATGTCGCCTTTGGTATTGAACTTGGACCGTGGCCGACCACCGGTGCGGTGTGCTGCCCCTACTACAATGACGTCATTCATAATGAATGGCGGCGCCGAAATGCCAATATCCGGGAAGGGATATCTGGGGTCATCGGCATTTCTGAGGCCTACGTACAAATCCACCTTGCCGTTATCGCCAAAGCTTGGATCCGGAATACCAGTCTTGGCATCAAGTGAAACCAATTGATAGCCAGGGGAGACATCAATTACGCGATTCTTCTCGCCGTTACTGTAGTAGGCGACACCGCGGCCAGCACCCTTGCGCGGGGCTTCATCGAAGCGAGCGCCTTCCTGGTAGCGGTACAACCACAGCACCTGTCCGGTAGTTGCATCCAGTGCCACCACATCACGTTCGGTAGCAATGTTTGCATACAAAACGCCGTTTATTTCCAGCGGTGTCGATGGGTTGACGAAATCAGGTGTAGGTCCGAAATTGGCCGTTGAGAAGCGCCAGGCTATCTGCAGTTCGTCCACGTTTTCTGCATTAATCTGCTCGAGCGGTGAATAGCGCTGAGCAAAGGTATTGCCAGCCCATGAAGTCCAATCCCCGTCGTAGACACTGGTGCCAGTCTGGCTCCACGCTGCGGCAGAAAATCCAAGGACACCGATGCTCAGCATGAGCGACGCAATAAGTTTTCTTGTTGTTATCATCTGAGACACTCCAATTAGGGACAGATTTAATTTCCCCACAAACCCGGGTAATGCTGGGCATTGTAGGCTAATGCTTAAGATGGGAATTGTCCAATCCAGGGTCGGGTCTCCATTAGTTCACCCGCTTCCATGCTGGCGGCGGTCTGCACTGCTGGCGTGGCGTCAGTGGTAGCAGACTGATTGCCTGATCCGGCATCACCACAAGCTGCAAGCAGCAAGGCCGCGAGGGCCGGGGGAAGCAGGGCAAAGGCGCGCAGTTTGTGCAAAGTGACCTCGGTAGAGTGAAACGCTTTGAATGGAGTTGGCTGGGTATCGCCTTCTGCGTGGAAATAAGGGAACCGACTTCGGTGTTGCGGTAACCAGGCAGTTGCGGGTCTAGCGGTTGAGCTCCCGACTGATTGCCGCTAAAATTTCCGCGCGCCGGTTGACCGCCTGGTTAGTCAGAATCACAAATGGATACAAGCCATCCGGTCCGCGCATGTAGCCGGCAAAATTGTAGACGCCGGTGAGAGTGCCGCTCTTGCGCAGCACCCCGTCCACCTCCGGCAGCAGCTCGGCGTAGGGTTTGAAGACTTCGAGTATGTGCAGCATAGCGGCGCCACTGCTGCGCTGGGCGGGGGACAGGCCGGAGCCTTCCAGCATAAGCAGCAACTGTGGATCGCTGCCGAACTGACCACCATAAATAACGGCAAGTTGCTGCTGCAGATGCGCCCTGGCGTTCGCCACCGTGGCAGGGTAGCCACTGCTGTGGGCGCCGAGCGTGAGAAATAGTTGATTGGCTATGAAATTATTGGAGTAGCGCAACATGTCAGTCAAAATGTCGCGCAACGAGCGGGAACTGAAATGTTGATAAAACAGGGTCCACTCATCCGTCACCGCTGCTTGCTGAAACTCGGCATCGGTTACGGTGATACCCGACTCCTCCAGCAACAGCAGAAACAGTTGCTGCGCCTGGCGCAGGCCGGCAACAGGATCATCACCCAGATTGATGCGCAGGCGCTGCGGCTCTCCGGCAGCAAGCGCAACTGGTGCATGCTGCGCGCCCAGCGCACGGGCGAGGGCGGTCAGGGGCGTCTGGGACTCACCCGAGATCAGTGCTCCGGTCGCTGTCCATGCCAGATTTACCGTATTGAAATTCACCGCCAGGGCGCTGTTGCGCGCCGCGTAGGGCTGACTGCTGTTCTCTTCCAGGGGCAGCTCGGGATTGGACTCGAAAGCAGAGTCGTCCAGCACCAGACGTCGCACCTGTTGCAAGCCACGCGCAGCCAGCATGTCAGCAATCCGCGCAATCTCTTCCGACACCAGCAGCGGATCGCCCAGACCCCGGATCAGCAAGTCACCACTGTCATTGCGATAAAAATGCGTCTCGAATCGAAAGTCTGCGCCGAGGCTGGTCAAGGCTACTTGCGCCAGCGGAATCTTGAGCAGCGAAGCCGGAATCAGCGCGCGCTCAGGGTTGATGCTCACCAGGGTTTCGCCAGTTGGCGAGCGCAGTATTATGCTGCCATCACCAGCGAGGGTCGCCAGTTGCTCCTGCGCGGCAGCAGGCAAAGTCAGCGCGCCGCCGACCAGCAGCAGTAACAGCGCGAGCGCGGGCAGGGCGGGAGCAGGGTGTTGCAGCTTGTTCATTGCGGGTTTAATTCAGCAGAGCCAGCTCCATAGAGCCAGCGAAGTTTTATCAGTGCCTTTAGACAACACTGCCACGAACTTTGCGCCAATTCACTGTAAATCATCCAACTTATCCTGAAAACTTGGTCTGTCCCTGCTATTTCGATTATCCTGTGAATCAACCCCAACACCTGAAATGAGGCACTACACGATGAGCAGTCGAATACACAAATATGCAATGGCAATTCTTTTTTTGTTGTCATCAACCACAACATTCGCCCAGGGCGCAGCCGAAGAGCCCAGCCGCATGACTTATGACCTGGCCACCACGGCGATGGTTGCAGCCGAAGCCTTTGCCCGCGAGAAGGGTTGGAATGTGACTATTCTGATCACCGACCAGAATAACAATCCAGTGATGTTACGCCGTCTGGACGGAGCCGGCGCCCGCACCTTCAGCTTTGCAACAGCCAAGGCATTGGTAGTGAATGCAACCGGTCTCACTTCCGGTGTATACGGAGCTGAAGTTACCGCAGGCACCAGAGTAGCAATCGAAGGTGGCGTCACCTTTGCCGGCGGAGTACCGGTGTTTCAAAACGGCGAGCTGATTGGCGCCATTGCCACCAGTGGAGTTCAAGCCGCGCAAGATGAAGAAGTATCCAATGCCGGCGCTGCAACAATAGGCAGCACTACGCGCTAAACTGATGATCGCTGCAAGCCCGGGGATAGTGACCCCGGGCTTGCTGATTTAATATTCCGGGATATTGCGCTGGTAAACCCGCCAATAATGCCTAACGCTCGTAATCTGTTCATTGCCGTCAGAATCAACTACTCGCGTGACCGGGTCGCGTCCGAATAATTCGACGATTTCGGCTCGATCGGCGAGCAACACCGCCGTCATCTCATAAAGCTTGCCGTCAATCTTCATGCGTATCCTCGGATCCCGTTCAATGTTGGCCCACCAGGATTTTGCGTCGGGAAACGTCTGCATCAGTCTGGAATCCTGTTGGCTGCCACTTATATAGAGAGTGTCTCCGAGAGGTACGAGATTGATCGTGACCGAGTGGGGGAGGCCGTACCAGGTGCGAGTCTCGAGCATCATCGAGTTGCCGCGAATCGGGTCGTTGACCTGGTTGGTCCAGTCCCATTCCGTAACTGGTTCGCGTACCACTTCCCCTTTGAGCCACAAACCTGGCCATGCCGTGCGGCCCGCCTCGGCAAACGCTGCGCTGGCAGGATCGATGTAGCGGGGTTCCAAACCAGTCACGCGCAGGGTCAGCAGAGAAACGACCAGTAGCGCTGCGACAGTCAGTAAGCCAATTTTCAATGCGCGCATCATATTGTTTCTCGCATGGATGAGTCAGGAGCATTGAAAGTATCCCTGCAGGCAGGATTTGTCCAGTTGGCAAAAATCAGGGCATGGAGTAGCCTTGCTTGAGATTTTTGGCAGTGGCGCTGCGGGCGTTACCCACAAACGAATTTAAAATAATGAGAATGATAAGGAGAATGGGCTATGACAGGTCTGACATGCAAATTTAACCAACTTTTTCGCGTGCGGTCGCTGAGCGTGCTGGCGCTGCTTTCGCTTTGCTCGGCCGCCTATGCACAGCAACCGCCGCCACCGGTAGGCTTCTATGATGGCGCTCCCTATTTGGGACAGGTGCGCGATACCTATGTCTACGGCGACATCTGGGAACGCCCCGGCTTGTCGGCGCGGGACCGCAGTATGATTACGGTCGCGGTGACTCAGGCACTCTATGCCACCAACGAGCTGCGTTTACACATGGGTCGGGCCTTGGATAACGGCGTTACCCAGACCGAAATATCTGAGATCATTGCGCATGTCCTGTGGTACTCGGGATTCCCAACCGGCGTCAATGCCGCCCGCGTAGCAGCAGAAGTTTTCGCTGAGCGGGGCCTGCCCGTCACTCCTCCAGGCGCATCTCCACGCCAACCACCGGTGAATCCAGAGCTGGAGTTTCCCGGGGGATTCCCGCAAACCCCGTACCTGCGCGATTTACTTAACCAGGTAGTCTATGCCGAAACTTGGAAACGTGCAGAACTGTCGCCCCGCGATCGCAGCATGATTACGGTGGCCGTGGGTACCGCGTTGTACGCCTCCAGCGAAGTCCGCTATCACGTGGGTCGAGCGCTGGATAACGGAGTCACGCAGACGGAGATAGGAGAAATAATCTTGCACGTCAGCTTTTACTCCGGCTTTCCCACCGCCGTTAATGCAGCGCAAGTAACTGCCGGGGTGTTCGAGGCCAGAGGCTTGCCGATGGGCGAGGGGCGCTACCCCGCAGCTCCCTATCTCGAAGAATTAATTGATGGCCTGGTCTATGGCGAAACCTGGACTCGCGAACAATTGTCAGCGCGTGATCGCAGCCTGGCCACCATTGCCGTAACACTGGCCAACTATCAGTCTGATCAACTGCGAGCGCACTTAACCCGGGGCTTGGACAATGGCCTGACTACGCAGGAAATCGCCGAGTTGATCGCCCAGGTGACGCTTTATTCCGGTTTCCCTTCCGGCGTTAATGGCTCGCGAATTTTCGCGGAGGTGTTGCAGGAACGCGGCATGCCACTGCCTGCCAAAGACTGATAGGGGCATAGACAAAAACAAGCAAGCTATTCTGGCTGATACTTCATTGCTTGTTACAAAAGCTCGAATACAAACACCCTGACAGCCGTAGTCGGGATGTCGGAATTGTGAAGCGTGCCTTGCGCAATAAAATGCACATTGGGTTGCGTGTCAGCATCAAACCAGACCACCACAGCATCATAGTTATGATAATGCTCTGAGCTGTTCAGGTTTGCAGTGCCGGAGTATTCCCACACTTTGACCCTTTCGTTGGAGAGGCGATCCAGCGCAGCATCGGTCGGGAACCGGGGCACTGACGCAGCAAGTTCGCTGGCCCCGGCCAGCGGCCGTTTGATCTGCACAAACACAGCACGCAGTGGCTCAGCGCTAATGCCGGACTCCGTGTGTGTCACCCCGGCGAGCTGAAACGAAATATTCCACGCCGGCGTATGCACCTCGCGCGCCTCACCCGCCACCGAGGTAATCACCCTGTCGCCCGAGCTATAGTACACGCCGGCATGATCGTAGCGATGCCGGTGCAAAGGGTAGGCCTGTTGCAGCCAGCTAATATCCCAAACAATGACGTGCTCGTTCTCCAGCATGCGGCTTGCCCCATCCCGGGGATAGGCCGGCGGCAGGTCCGTTTGCGCCTGCGCCAGCGGGATAACGCCAATGCACAGGAACAGCGCTATTTTATGCATGACCAACTTATGCATGACCAGGCCCTCGCTGTTCCTGCTCTTGTAAACCACACTCACGCGCGCACGTACTTGTTAAACCAGGCGATCGTGCGATTCCAGGCTTCGGTCGCGGCGGCTTCATCATAGCGTTCCGGCGTGGCGTCGTTGAAGAAACCATGCACCGCGTTGGGATAAATATGACCCTCGTGGGTGACATTGGCTGCAGTCAGCGCGGCGTCATATTCAGGCCAGGCTTCAACCAGACGCGTGTCGAGTGCGCCGTGCTGCACCAGAATCGCTGCCTTGATTTTGGCTGCATCTGCTGCCGGCGCTGCGCCACCGTAATACGGTACGGCCGCGGCGAGATCAGCTCCGAGTCGCACGGCAAGCTGATTGGAGACGCCGCCGCCGTAGCAGAAACCGGTCACGCCAATTTTGCCGGTGCAGTCTTCGCGATTCTTCAACCACAGCGCGCTGGCGACAATGTCTTCAAATTTTTTGGCGTTGTCGATGCCGCTGAACAATTGTCCACCCTTATAGTCGTCACCTGGATAGCCGCCCACTGAGGTCAACACATCCGGCGCAAACGCCATGAAGTTGGCCAATGCAAAGCGGCGAGCGACGTCTTCGGTATGCGGATTCAGCCCGCGATTCTCGTGCACTACGATAATACCCGGCAGCTTGGCCGAGGTTTCGGTGCGACTGTCGGCGCTGAAGGGGCGTACCAGGTAGCCGCGTATATAACCATTGCCATCTGGCGATGGCAGGGTTTCATAGCTGGTTCTAATACGTTCGTCGTCACGGGAGATTTGCTGGCCCATGGCGTAGTTAGGCATCAGCGCCTCTACGATGGCACTGGCGGTGAGCCCGACGACCGCAAATTTTTTCGCGCCATTCAGAAATGCACGGCGACTGATTTCGCCATGAATGTATTTGTTGTAGATTTCAATTGCTTCGCGTGGAACCGTTCGGCTTTCTTTTTTCGACATGTTTTTATCCTCTTGGTTTGTCTTGCACTCGAATGGTTGGGGTATCTTTACTCAGACTTCATTTCCAATTTTGACAAGCGCTCGCTGTCTGCTGCGGGCATCTCTCCAAACACCAGATCTCGATAAGCTTCTTCTTCGTTCACAAACAACTTCAACCACGCCACGCTCATGCTGCCCACCAGATCATGCACATCGATATTGGGGGCCAGACGGGCATTGTCGGTAACCGAGTTGGCAATGAAATGATTGCCGCCCTTGATCTCAAGGTACATCTTTGGAATGTTGTCCGGCAAGGTTTGAAAATGGGGCCAGGCGTGATCCGCTGCGGCGGCGATGGTGTCGATCTCGCCGGCAATGACCAGGGTGGGCACGGCCACGGCGCTGAAATCAGCATCGGGCAGCCAGGGTGTAAAAGGAATCGCGGCCTTCAATTGGTCGCTGTGGGCATTCGCTGCCAACAAGGTGCCGCCTCCGCCCATGGAGTGACCCATGATCGCCATGCGTGCTACGTCGATCTTGCCGCGTAGCGGACTACCATCACGGCTGTTCTCACCGCGAATGATTTCGACGGCCGCCATTAGCGCCTCCGCCCTCAGCGCCGGATTGTCCCTGGGTGAATTGGTGTCCAGAGTCAGCACGGCAAAGCCATGGGAGGCCAGATGCTGTCCCCACCAGCTGATGTTTTCCTGCAGCTCGATAAACCCCGGCGCAATAGCGACGCCGCCAAAGGTTTCGCCCTTGTTAGCCGGGAAATACAGGGTCGCATCACCGTATTCCGGCACGTCCGGCAGATTGGAATAATAGGCAACCTGATAGGGGCCCGGACCAGCCAGCGATTCCCGGGTAGGAGCCTGTGCCGCGGCGTCCAGCCACAGGGTGAGAGTCAGGCTGAGAACAAACCAGTAGCGCGCTTTGTTGAACATATGCATTCCTTTATGGAAAAAACGGCGGAAAAAACGGGGACAGACCACATTTAATTCTGTCCAATTTCTATTGATCTATCGACTACGTTACAAGGCGGTCAGTCCACGTTTCACGGTTATCACAAGCCGAACACAAACAAGGTGCGCCCGCCCACAATCGCGACTCTTTGCTCACCCTCTATCGCAAACCCCATGGGGTTAGTGCGCACATGCGCGCCGGTATTAAAACTCCACAGCGCATCACCAGTGCGCGCATCCAGCGCAAAAAAGTTGCCCTCATTACTGGACCCAAACACCAGCCGGCCACCGGTGGCCATCACTCCAGACCAGAGTGGGGTCTGCAATTCAAACTCCCACAGAAAACGCCCACTCATCCCATCCAGTGCAACGATGGCGCCGGAGGCCTCGTCCCCGTCCAGCGCCTGCTCACCACCACCCAGAAAAGGCTGGCCCGGGATGTAATCCGCATCAGCTTTGAAGTAGCGCGAACCCATGCGTCGATTCGGAACAAAAAATTGCTGCGTGCGCGGGTTATAGGACGGGGAGAACCAGTTGGTGGCACCTTGCAGGCTGGGCCACACCAGCGTGCCCTCGCGACTCGGTTCGGTATTGGGCAGCACGATCGGGCGGCCGTTGGCGTCGATGCCTTCCGCCCAGGTTTGGTAGGAATACGCTTCGCCTAACAGAAATTCTCCGATCACGCGATCCAGCAAATAGTAGAACGCATTGCGATTGGCCAGAGCCAACAGCTTGCGTGGCTGGCCATTGAATTGTCCATCGATCAGCACCGGAATCTGGTTCGCATCCCAGTCGTGGGTGTCATGGGGCGTGTACTGAAAATACCATTCCATGGCGCCGGTGTCCGGGTTCAGCGCCAGCACCGCGCAGGTGAACAGGTTATCGCCAGGGCGCAGGTCGCCGTTCCAGTCCGGCGCCGGGTTGCCCGTGGTCCAGTACAGCAGATTGAGTTCCGGATCGAAGGAACCGGTTAACCAGGTGGAATCGCCACCAGTCTGCCAGGCATCCCCTTGCCAGGTCTCACTGCCGGGCTCGCCTAGAGCGGGTACGGTAAAGGTGCGCCACAGGCGCTCACCATTAGAGGCGTCATAGGCATCGACATAGCCGCGTACTCCGGCTTCAGCACCACTGACTCCAACGATGATCTTGTCCGCCAGTGCCAGCGGCGCGAGGGTGAGAGAGAAACCCACCGCGTTGTCCGCCACCGTAGTTTCCCAGCGCACCGAGCCGGTGCCGGCATCAAGCGCGATCAGCCGCGCATCCAGAGTTGCCACATAAACCTTGTCATCGAGCAGGGCGACGCCGCGATTGATGCGCGGAAAACCGATGTTCAAGACTTCGTTGGATATGGTCGGCGCGTAGTGCCACAGCAACCTGCCGGTGCGGGCATCCAGTGCCGTTACGCTGCTCGGCGCTTCGGTGAGATACATGATGCCAGCGGCCACCAGCGGTGTAGTTTCCTGCAGGGCCGCGCCGTTTATGTTGGTAGGCTGCATCTGGTATGCCCACAGCACCTTGAGCTGATCCACATTGTCCGGCGTAACCTGGGTCAGCGGCGAGAAGCGCTCAGACTTGTAGCCACCGGAATAAGACAGCCAGTCGTCGCCGTTCGCTTCATCGGCAAGCAAGTCCTGATAGCTGGTGTCGGCGAAAGTGGCAGTGCTTAAGCAAGTGCAAACCAGAGCAAAAGTAAACGCAGAGGCGGAAACAAATCCATAAGAGGTAGCAGACAAGCCTGACAACAAGTATGTGGAGTAATTACGCATCAGTTTGTTGCTCCTGGTTAGCCACGTTGACTCATGAGAAACGATACCACATCGACGATCTGCTTCTCATCCAGCAGCGCGCTATACCCCGGCATAAAGGAATGCCCGAGTGCTTTTTCATAACTGATGAGCTTGGCTTTCTCGAAGGAATGAATATTGCCCTCAAGGTCCCGCATCTGTACCGTGAATTCATCCTCGTTGATGCGCATACCCTCATAGCGACCATACTCCGACACAATGCGCACCGTCAGGAAGGCATTGAGAGTGCCGCGAAAACGATCCACCACGCGCGGTTGCTCGACTTCAGGATTAGTCACCGCCCGGCGCAGATACTCGGCGTTACGCTTGAGTCCCACGCTGCTCAGCTCCGGCCCCAGTCCGACGCCATCACCATGGAGAATATGGCAGCTGGCACAATTGCCCGTGCTGCGATAAACCAGCGCCCCCGCCACCGGATCACCCGGCATCGGCTCGGCCGGCAGCGCACCCAGACTGCGCACATAACCGGCAACGGACCGTGCATCTTTCGCACTCAACCGGATACCCGGCATGCCCGTGCCGGGAATGCCGCCGGCAATGACAGTGAGCAGCGTCGCGTCATCGGCGGCGTGAGTGAGTTGCGCCCGTTTCAAGCTGGGCCCTTCACCACCCTCGCCGAGCATGCCGTGGCAGCGCGCGCAATGAATTTCGAATTGGGATTGGCCGGCGCTGAGCTCTTCGGCGCTGAGGGTTCCCACTGGACTTTGGGCGAACAGATGCAGCGGGCTGGCAAGAGTCAGGGTAAGTAATGTGAAAAGGCTGCGGAGTTTGCGTAGGGCGGTGGAATCGAACGAGAGATGCATGACCTAACTCCGTTGTTTGGAGATTTGTAGTTATTGCTTGCGAACATCGGGACTTGCCCAGTCTAACTTAAAAACGCCATACCGGGGCCGGTTCAGTAGTGGCATGGACACCAGTCCACACCTTACCGTTAGACGTGAGTGGCAGGCGTTGCTCTGCTGGAACTAAAATGGATGAACCCATTTATTTTCGGCATGGCGTGTTTTTTTGTTTGAGAGGGGTTGGCTTCAGTTCACCGGAACAGTGGCCGGCTCACCAGCAGGTTTGAGCATGTGTACCAGAAAACGTGCCGGTACCGAGTCGCTGGGATTGCGTGACACTTCATGAATGTCGTCCGGTGATTCATAAAAACTGTCCCCGGGTTTCAGGCGCATCAAGGCACCGCCACGCACCTGAAATTCGATCTCACCTTCGAGAACGTAGCCATATACATGCGCGTTGTGCCGATGCGGCATGGAGTTCTGCCCCGGAGTCAGCCGCACCTCAACAATGCGCATCTCCTGCTTCTCCAGCAGAGCCGGCAATGGCTTGACCACACTCAAGGGTTCCTCGGCGGCAAAAAGTCCATTGCCCAGCAGAAGTACTGCAACAGCAATCGCTGCTTTGATTCGAGAAACTCTATTCATCACCAATCTCCGGAGTATAGGGGGGATGAAGGGTATCGCCGAAGTGAAGGCTTGTCCAACTGGACGATGACAGCGTGGTGGGTGTTATCCCTGTACCCCGTTCTATTGCTTTAGTAGGCTGCGCGCTTCGTTTATTTCACCCTGGCAGGAGAGGATTTGATGAATCCGGGAAATTTTTTAGAACAGTTTTTGGGCGGCGGTGTTATGCAGGACATGCGTCAGGCCGGTGGTTCCGCGCGGCGGCAACTGGATGGTGTGGGTGTTCCGGGCTTCACCGGCGGTGCGCTGGCGGGCGGAGTGCTGGGCTTGATGCTGGGTAGCAAAAAGATGCGCAAAATGACCGTTGGACTGATGGGCTATGGTGCTCCCGGCGGTGCCGGAGCGCTGGCCTATCAGGCATATCGCAACTGGCAGCAGGGTCAGGCAGTGGCAACGGCACCGCTCCCGCTGGCCGCTGACGTCAGCAATGTTGATCAGAACTTTCTGCCCGGCAATGCTCCTGCAGCCGACGGCAAACCCTTTCAACTGGCCTTCGTCACAGCCATGATCGCAGCGGCCAAAGCCGACGGGCATATCGATGCCGTGGAACAGAAGAGTCTGTTTGAAAAAATCGAAAGCATGGGGCTGGATGCGGAAAGCAAGGCCTTTGTTTTCGATGCATTGGCCCGGCCGGTAGACATCAATGCGATTGCCGCCAGCGCCAACGGTATCGAACAGGCCTCGGAACTGTATCTGGTTTCCCGGTTCGCCATCGATCCGGATCATCCGGCAGAACGCAGTTATCTGGAGGCGCTTTCCTTCAAGCTCAAACTGCCACCTGAACTGGTGGCCCATCTGAACCATCAGGTCGAGGCCGGATCCGCCTCAGAGTCATAGCGGAATCAAGGGGTCAGGTTTCTTGATTTTTCCGGGAACGATAAATTCAAACAAGAAATTGAAGCTGCATCAGGTCGAAAAGTTCAGTGCACCAAGTGGGGCGGAGATAGGAAGTCAGAGGCGTTCAAAAAATCCTCAGAATCAAGTAAC
>SHZL01000049.1 GCA_009692275.1 Lysobacterales bacterium
CAATGCGCGAAAGGGCTGTCCGGTTAATGTGCTCAGGTGCGGGTCGGTAATATGGACAAGACGCATACAGTGCATGCCTTACTATTGTGCCGGTGTTGTTATAATCTCCCGCGCCCGGCCCCGTGCCCGGCAATGGGTGCGCTTTTTCCATGTTCCTGACCCAGCGAGTGAACTATAACATGACCCTATCCGCCCTTGTCCTGTCAGAAGCTCCCGCCCGGCTGTGGGGGCTTAGTTCCATGGAGCGACTGCGCCGGCAGACCCGAGAGGCCGGCGAGGTGACATGGCTGGGCGACTCCGGGGCACTCCCTGCTGAGGGTGAGGTGCTGTTGTTCGTTGGCCGTTTTTTGTTCGAGACACGCACCCTCAAGGGGTTGATGGCCAACCCTGGTTCGGTGCTGGTAGCGGCAGATGGCACGCCGGCTGCGGCTTTTGTGACAGCTTCCCAAGCGGAGCAGGTGTTGAAGTATCTGATCTCCGGGTCGAAGGTCATTCCTGATGGAATGCGGCGACTGGAGCCCGGAGATATCGCCGCTTTTAACGTGGCCCTGCGCAGTGCTCACCCGCCCTTGCTGGAGCTCATTACGGAGCAGCGCAAGAATGAGCTGGAGAACATGCTCTATGGCAATGCCTACCGTGGTGTCACGGACCTCGTAACCAAGTTCCTCTTTCCCCGGCCGGCGCGCACGCTGGTGCACTGGTGCGCCCGGCTTGGGCTAACGCCTAACATGGTGACCAGCATCGGATTTCTGCTGGTCCTGCTGGCTTGTCATTTTTTCCGTGAAGGGCATTATGCAGCGGGACTGGCAGCCGGATGGGTCATGACCCTGCTCGATACGGTAGATGGCAAGCTGGCCAGGGTGACCGTTCGGTCGAGTCGTTTCGGCCACTTGTACGATCACCTGATAGACCTGCTGCATCCGCCATTCTGGTATGTCTTCTGGGGCAAGTCGCTGGTCCCGCCACCACTCGTGTTCGGCCTGGATCTCGATGCATTGAGTTGGTTGCTGATAATTGCCTACGGACTGGGACGCCTGGTTGAGTTGATATTTAACCAACTGGGAAATTGCACCATATTTACCTGGAGGCCTTTCGATGCCTGGTTCCGGCTGATTACAGCGCGGCGCAATCCCTGCATGGTCCTGCTCACCCTCAGCGTGCTGATTGGCCGGCCGGACTGGGGCTTCCTGGCCGTGGTTGGCTGGACGATGTTGACTACCGGGGTCATGTTCGTGCGCCTCGCGCAAGGCCTTGTGTCCCGGTTCGCGCGTGGTCCGTTGACGTCATGGCTCGGCGCAAACAACGTGGCTACTGGTCCCCATGCCCGCTCGTTCCGAATTTTTGGCGGTACCCGTGGCGCGTACAAAGCCTGAAAATTTGCAGCACCTTGTATTGGGGCAGCTTACCGCTGCCTGCAACTGGCCGGATGAACAACGAGCCGGCCTGCTGGACGCCATACGTGCACGTTACGGCGCAGGAGTTTGCGCCATATTGATTTATGGTTCGTACTTGCGCGGCCAGCGCGACACCATGCTGGATTTTTATGTACTGCTGGATGACTACGCCGCCATGCGTTCGCACTGGCAGGCGATGCTGGCCTGGGTCCTTTCACCCAATGTATACCAGGTGCGATATGGTGAATCGCCAAACGAGGCGCGTGCCAAGTATGCATTGATGACTATGGGCCGATTTGAATACGCCATGGGCCATGATTTTCATTCCTATTGCTGGGCGCGCTTTGCTCAGCCCAGTGGCCTCCTGTACTGCCGGGACGATGCAACGCGCGCCCGGGTAGTGGCTGCGATCAGCCAGGCTGCAGCCACGTTTGTCCGCCGCGTAGTGCCTTGCCTGCCGGGGGAGTTCACCGCGGCTGACCTGGTTGGTGCCGGGCTGTCATTGACGTACCGCTGTGAATTGCGCTCCGAACCACCCGCGCATGCGGCCCGGTTGTTTGAGCACAACTCCGGGTATTACCAGTCCATGGTCGCGGCGCTTGCAGCGAACAATGCTGGGTTCCGCCACGGCATCAGCGAGAATTACTTCGTGAACGAATCCAGCCGCGCACAACGCCAGCTGGCATCCATGTCATGGGCGCTGCGACGAATGCAGGGCAAGGTGCTGTCAATTCTGCGGGTGCTCAAGGCAGCACTGACTTTTGCGGGCGGCTTCGACTATATCCTGTGGAAAATTGGCCGCCATTCCCAGACTGTCATCGAGCCAACTCCGCGGCAGCGCAAATACCCGCTGTTATTTGGCTGGCCGCTGTTGTGGCAGTTGTATCGCCGTGGGTCTTTCCGTTGACCACGGTCCAATGAGCCCGGTCCGATGAGTGCTGGCCAGTGCTGAAGCGGGTGCTGACAAACTTTACCCGCGTATTGCGCGGCCGCGGCATTGCTGGCATCTGCTCTGTCGCGGCCACCGGTCTAATGGCCAATGCCCTGCCGGTAGAGCAGTTCGGGCTGGTCATCCTGCTGCATACCTACATCATGGTGATCAAGGGCTTCGTGAATTTCCGCACCTTCGAGGCCATCGTTCGCTTTGGCATACCCATGCATGACAAGGGGGAAGAAGAAAAACTCAAGAGCCTGCTGCGTTCTACGGTAGTGGTGGATTTTTCGTCCACCCTGGTCGCGACCCTGGTGGCCCTGGCTGCGGTGCCATTTGCTACCTGGATGCTGCATTGGGATGCGCAGATGAGCAACTGGGCTACGTGGTACTCGCTGGTCCTGCTCACCACTTCCGTGAACACCAGCAGTGGCTTACTGCGCTTGTATGACCGCTTTGACGTGCTGGGTATCCAGCACACCGTCGGGCCGCTGGTGCGGGTGGTGCTGGTTGCGATCGCCTGGACTGTAGATGCGCCGATGTTGGTTTTTGTGGTGGTATGGGGCCTGGGTTTCTGCCTCGGTAATCTGTACATGATTGTTCGTGGTTTTGCCGAGCTAAGCGGCAAATTGCAGACTCCACTGTGGCAAGGTTTCCGCTGGCGTGAGTTGAGGGAGCAGGACAGTGGTTTCTGGAGGTTCGTCGGCGTGGTGTACTGGCAGACCAATGTGGACCTGATACCCAAGCATTTGTCGACTTTGCTCGCAGGCAATCTCCTGGGCCCTGCGGCCGCGGGCCTGTTTCGCCTGGCGCGCGAAACTTCTTCGATACTGACCCAGCCCGCAGTTACTCTGCGCGAGGTATTGTTTCCCGACCTGACGCGCGCATGGAATGCCAGGGAAACCAGTTTCAGCCAGCTGGCCTTCAAGACTGCATGGATCGCCGGCGGCGGGGGCCTGCTGTGCGCGGCGTTCGCATACCTTGCCGTTACGCCGATACTGGCGCTGGTGGGAGCGGACTACGTGCCAGCCAAGCCCCTCATGGTCCTGCTGCTGATTGCGGCTTCATTCGATTTGGCCAGCGCATCGCTGCGCGCTGCAGCTTATGCCATGGGTCACGCTTCCAGGTTGCTGCATATCAGCCTGCTGGGCATAATCGTTTACGTGGGACTGTTCTACCTGTTCACCAGCTATTTTGGCCTGATTGGCCCGGGCCTGGCATCAATCTGTGCCATGCTGCTGACCCTGGGTCTGAATATCAGGCTGGTGAAGGGGTTGCGCTAAGGGGTTTGCGCTAAGGGGTTCGCGCTGGAGGCAGTGCGCAGGAGTTTCAGTTCTGGCGCAGCTGCCGGAACGCCTCGAGGATGGTCTCCATCTGCGCCGTGGTGTGTGCGGCGCTGACACTGCAACGCAGGTAACTGGAGCTGTCCGGCGAAGCCGGTGGAATCATCAGGTTGACGTAAATGCCCAGTTCCAACAAGCGGTTCCAGCACTGCAACGCGGCTTCTTTCTCGCCGATTCGGACCGCTACCACCGGGCTGACTTCAGGACCCGTCGTGAAACCAATGGATTGCACTCCCTGGTAAAGCTGACGGGCGTTGCGCCACAGAGTCTGGCGCAATTCTGGCCTCGCTACTAACTGCCGCAGGGCTTCGCGCGTGGTGGCGATAATCGAGGGGCTGGACGAGGCGGTGAAGATGAACGGCCGTGACACGTAGCGAAAAAGTTTCAGCTCGGCATGCGGGCTGACGCAGAATCCGCCCATTGCGCCGAGGCTTTTGCTGAACGTGCCGACCACGAAATCTACCCGGTCCAGTACGCCTTCGGCTTCAGCAACGCCACGACCGTGATCACCGTAGGCGCCGAGGGAGTGCGCTTCGTCTACCAGCAGCTTTGCACCGAAGCGTTCCGCAACTTCAACAATTTGTCGCAGGGGGGCACAATCACCCAGCACGCTGTACAGTCCCTCAGTCACGATCAGGCAGTTTTCTGCCCGCTCACCGAGGCGCTGCAAGCGCTTTTCCAGGCTCACGACATCATTGTGCTTGAAGCGAAATATTTCGGCACCGCTCATGCGGCAACCGTCATAAAGACTGGCATGTGCGTCCGCGTCCAGCAATACGGCATCACCGGGCGTCAGCAAGGCTGCCAGGGTTCCGAGGTTGGCTGCATAGCCGGTGGAAAACACCATGCCATAGGGCATCTCGTAAAAATCCGCTAATTCCTGCTCCAAGGCAGCATGCGTGGCATAGCTGCCGTTGGCCATGCGTGATCCGGTGGTGCCACTGCCCTGGGTTGCCAGTGCGTTCTGGCCAGCGGCTATGCACGCAGGGTCAAACGTAAGTCCGAGGTAGTTATTGGTGCCCGCCAGGATCGTGTGGCGGCCCTCGACGATGCCTTCGGTGGCGGAAATGATGGTGCCAATCACGACCTGCGTCGGATCATGAGAGCTCGTGTTCAGCCCCGCACGAATGGCGGCTACTGCTGCGAATTTGTCCAACAGGGCCATGGGAGCTCCCGGGTCAGGCGTTTACCCGGCGCGCAACTACGGTGGCCAGGTCAGAAACAGTATGAACATCCGACAGGCTGTTCATGTCAACGGCGATATCAAGAGCATCTTCGATTTCCATCAGAAACTCCATGACCTGGAATGAATCGAGCGTCAAATCGGAAGTAAGATTGGTGGCACCGGTGACTTCGGTCCGGGCTTGCGGGTCTGCTTCCCAACGAGGTGCCAGGTAAGAAACCAGCAAGGCAATGATCTGCTGTTCGATACTGTCCTTGGTGCTGTTCAAGAGTGCTCCATCATTTTCAGGTTTTTAAGTCACGATCTTCAAGGCTTAGGCGGATCCCGCTGGGCAATTGGGTGCGTGGTTTCCAGCCCGTTGCCTGCACGAAGGCGGCATTGTCACATAACCAGTCAGTCTGAGTCAGTTCCCGCACTTTGCCGGGAGTAAACATGGGCGCAAAGCCCGCTACCCTGGAGACCAGCCAGTTGACCCGCGCCGCTCCTGCCAGCACGAAATAGGGTATACCCAGGCTGCGGTATCTGGTGCAACCGGCGGCGTGTGCAATGCCCGGCCAATCGTAGCCCCCTTCACGTCCGTCATCGATAGAGAATGTCATGTTGCTGCACTGCTGCCAGGCGCCCAGCCAGGCCAGCACGGCGCCGGCAAGGTCATCCACGTACAGCAGTGACAGTTGTTGCGGTTTGCCGCCGGGAACGAACACCAGGCCGCGCCGAACCATCTTGAGGATGGGCCGCATTTCAGTATCGCCCGGACCGTACACCGCAGGTGGGCGCAATATGGTCCATGGCGAAGCAACGTGCTCACGCAGCATCTGCTCACCCAGGAATTTGCTGTGGGCATAGTGTGAGAGCTCTGGCCGGCTAGCCGCCAGGGAACTGATCAAAAGAAGCGGGGACTGTGACTTAAGCGCTGCCTGGGCTTGCAGGATTGCGCTTACCCCGGCGACGTTTGCGGGCAGAAAATCATCCAGCGACCGGCCGCGTACACTACCGGCGCAATAGACTATGGCCCTGGCGCCCTCCGCCGCGCGGCGCAATCCCACGGCGTCGGACAGGCTGCAGCTATGCACCTCGCAGCGTGGGTCCAGGTGCCGGGCGTGTTTGGAACCCGGACGTAAAATGATTCGGAGCGGGAATCCCGCAGCGAGGAGAGAAGACTGGATGCGCCTGCCAATGAACCCGGTAGCTCCGGTCAACAATACTGGTGCAGTGCTTATGCCTGGCGGGAGTGGGGACTCGATGGGTATGACTTCGGCAACGATGCGGGCATGCGCCCGGGCTGTTCAGGCGATCCTGCGGTTGCCGATCCCTGGTATCAGGCGAGCCCGCCCGCTTTCGGCCAGGCGTTCAAAGTAACCGGCGCGGGATTGGGAGCGGGACAACTTGCCTGAGGAAGTGCGTGGCAGCGTGCCTGGTTTGACCAGGTCTATCAACACATTGATGCCGAAGTTCTCGTGCATCAGCGCCCAGATGGAGTGGATCAGCTCATCACGGCTTTCGGCGTCACGGTCGCGGGTTTCAACTACCAGCACGGCCTGGTCTTCACCGTCATCTTGCGGTACTGCGAAAGCGGCAACACCGCCGAGGCGAACTTCATCCAGTTTCTCGGCCACGCTTTCCATATCGTGCGGCCAGATATTGCGGCCTTTGATAATAATCACGTCTTTGCTGCGGGCGGTGATGACCAGGTGCCGGCCAACGCGGTAGCCAATGTCCCCGGTATCGAGCCAGCCGTCCTTAGAAAATACGGCGGCGGTCGATTCTGCATCTTGGAAGTAGCCAGACATGACGCTGGGGCCCTTGAGGAATATTTCCCCGCAGACCCGGTCTGCAAGGGCATTGCCCTGCGCATCGCGGACACTGATTTCAAATCCAGGCATTACGGCGCCACAATCCACGTATCCGGCAGCATTTTCATGGCTGGCAGCAACAGACTGCGCCGCGCCCGTCGTTGTCATGAGTTCAGAGTCGACATAATCGACCTGCAAACCGCAGTCCAGGGGCGCAAAGCTGACTGCCAGCACAGTTTCTGCCATGCCGTAACAGGCCGTGAACGCCCTGGCATTGAACCCGCAGGGGGCCAGGTTCTGTGCAAAAGCCCGCAGAGGCTCGGGTTTGATCTGTTCTGCACCCACGCAGGCTGCCCGCCAGGTGCTGAGGTCATAGCGCTCGTAATCCGAAGGCCTGAGCCTGCGCGCACACAGCGCGTAGCCAAATGTCGGGCTGGAAGAAATCGTAGCCCGGTTGTCTGAAATCAGTTTCAGCCATAACCTCGGGCGCATGGCGAAGGTGCGGGAAGCAAGATAGTCAGCCGAAAGCTGGCAACTCAGGGGCACCAGGATGAACCCGATCATGCCCATATCGTGGTAGAACGGCAGCCACGAAACGAAACGATCATTGCGGGTAAGTTTCAGCCCGTGTGCGGCGATCTCGCTCAGGTTGTTCAGAACTGTGGTTTGACTGATCTCAACACCGCGAGGAAAACGTGTGCTGCCGGATGTGTACTGCAGATAAGCAATATCATCACCACTGGAAGGCACCAGCTCTTTGTTGGATTCGGGCAGCAGGTCAAAGTCCGCGGGCGTGCCGCTCATGACGAGCTTTAGCGACCGGGCAACTTCTGCGAGAAAGCCGGCATGGGACTCAGGTGCCACCGCAATGGTTGCACCGCAGCTTTCCAGCATGCGTCTGATCTGCCCTACATAGGCTTTGTGCGCACCCAGTTGAATACCTGCGGGCACCGCAACGGGTACCAGCCCGGCAAACTGGCAGGCAAAGAAAAACCGGTGGAACATGGGGTCGGTCTCGGCCACGATGCCGACGCGTGATCCCCAGGGACATCCGAGCCCGGCCAGGCGCCGGGCAAGAGTTTGTGCGTCCGCCAGCAACTGCTTATAACTCAGAACCGTTTCAAGCTGGCCGCTGTGATCATAAAAATTAAAACCGCTGGTGCCTTGCGCAGCATAAACCAAGGCATCGGCCAGGCCGGAAAATCCGTCACTCTTGAGTGCCAAATCACAGTTCACAGATGTTGGCTGCAGATGATTTGCAGGTGGGTTTGTGGCTTGCAATTGCTCTACCTCAGAGTTTTCATTCATCGTGACTGCAGCCTTTTGCGTCTTTTCCCATCGGTGTTTGTGCCTTAGATGTCATTTTTATTTCACCGATACCGCGCCCGAACTCATTACTGAATTGTTCATCGCAGGAAACTGCAAATCGGGCAAAACCCCAATACAAGCAGAAGGATAGCCAAGCGAACCTGCTACTTGACCAGCCCTGACACATTCCTGACGAACACCTAACAGTTCACTATTCCAGATTAATTAGTTCTTTCCGACCGTTAAATCCTGAAACTACTATGAATTCTTAAAACATTATAGCGGCTCATTTTAACCGGTGGTAAAGGATTTGTTAAGCAATAAGTGCAGTTTATCATTTGTTTGACCTTAGTCATCCACTTTGGGCAGATAAGCATTTAAATCGAAAAATCAGACAATTCAACAAAAAGTGCTACGGCTTACCACTGGCTTTTCTCACAACCAACTGTCCGTGAGCGTTTTCACGCCGGGTTCTTACCCCGCAGTTTCGCCAGTACCAGGTAGACCGGCACGGATGCCCCCGTCATAAGGACGGCGCTCAGGGCACTGGTCGGCGCAGTATAAGCCATGAAGCCGGTAATCAGCGTCCATCCGGAAATGCATAGAACGGTGGTGTACGGGTGCCCCCAGGCGCGATAGGGTCTTTCGGTGCCGGGCTCCTTGCGGCGCAGGATAAAAACACCGAACATCACGGCTACGTAAAGAACAATATAAAACATCGCCGAAAGGTTGAGCAGGTACTCGAAACCGCCGGCCAGGATCAGTGCCACAGCCACCATCCAGGTGAGCAGGACGGCGAATATGGGGTTGCCCCGTTTGTTCACCCGCCTGGCTTTACCCAGGCCAAACCCATCCATTGAAAGCGCATACAGTGTTCGTGGCGCCGTCATGTAATTGCCGTTTTGATGCGCCATGAGAATAAATACCGCCGCGACCAGGACAAAGGTTCCGGTGCCGGCGCCCCAGGTGATGTCCAGTGCATGGGCCAGGGCGAGTTCCTGCCCGGCCAGTTGATTCAGTGGCACGGTGAACGCCAGCAACGCGTTCAAACCGATGTACAGCACCAGGATGATCAGCACAGCGCGAACGCAGGACCTCGCTACCGCGCCGCCGCCGCCCTTGATTTCCCCACCAAAATAGGCCGCCGAGAGCCAGCCATCGTAGGTAAACACGATGGCAGCCAGGACCAGTCCGTACTCCTTCAAACTGGGTTGGGGCGCAACCAGTGCCACCTGGCTTGAGACAACCACAGGGTCGGCCAGCAGCAGGGCCAGTGTGATGCTGACCAGGATAACGCTCATGAGGGCCGCCGCAACCTGCTGGATGTTCGCGGCCAGCACCACCCCCCTGATTTGCAGGGCGGCAAAGCAGGAGGTAATGACCACTGCCAGTGGCTTATTCCAGGACTGCAACGCGGGAATAAGCAGAACCAGGTATTCCGCCAGCACCGTGGACTTGATGGCAATGGTTGCCGGAAAGCTGATCCAGTCAATCCAGCCCATGAGAAAACCGGGATAGGGCCCCAGGCCGCGCCGCACCAGCACATAATAGCCACCCGAGCGGGGGGTGATTCCCACCAGTTCCGCCGCGACGCCGATGTTCATCAATACGAACAGGCCTACCACTACCCACAGGCCAAGGTAAACCACCGGGTTGGAGAATACTGCGGCAATTTCACCCGGTACGCGCAAGATGCCCATGCCAATAACCGTGCCGACACTGGCGGCGATGGCAAATCCGCCGCCCAGTACGCGGCTTAGTTGCGAGTTGCCTGCATCTTTGTCGCCAGCTTTTTCCCCGCTCCCGGTTCCCGCAACTGCTTCGCTGGTTTTGCTCATGCCTTGAAGTCTCAGGTCAATTGAATGCCGGCTGCCCGTTGAGGGCATATACGGGGTGTTCTGCTGCAGGGTGGTAGTACCCTTCCATTTGCTTCACCAGGGCAGCCAGTGCCTCCTCGCGATTTTCCGGGTTGGGATGTGTGCTTAGGAACTGCGGTGGATTTGACTTCGACAAGCCGTTCATTTTCCTCCACAAGGTCACAGCGGCTTCGGGGTTGTAGCCAGCCTTTGCCGCCAGTTCAATGCCTATGCGATCAGCCTCCGTTTCCGCTGCCCTGCTGTTGGGCAGGGTCACGGCAACTGCCGCCGCTGCAGCTCCAGCGAGCGCAACCCCTTTGCTATCGGTTGCGATACCAACCGCCAGCACACCCAGGCTGCTGGCCAGGGCGACTGACATTTTCTCCGCGGTGTGATTGGCCAGGGCGTGGCTGATTTCATGGCCCATGACCTGGGCCAGTTCATCGTCGGTCGGCTTGATCTGAACGATCAGGCCCGTATAAATCGCCATGCGCCCGCCGGCCATGCACCACGCGTTGACGGTCTTGGGGTCATCAATGACCGCCACGCTCCAGTTCCACTTGGCGGTCGCCGGACGCATGATGATGGCCTGGCTGATCAGGCGTCCTGTAATGGTGTCGACGCGCTTGATCAGTGCGGCATCGGTCGAAAGCTTGCCATCCTTTTTCAGTTGCCCCACCTGCTGCACGTAGGCCTGGGAAGAGGATTGGATCGCGCTGTTTTCCGATACCAGCATGAGTTGTTTGCGGCCGGTTGGGCTGGTGGCGCAGGCGCCGAGCAGGGAGGTTGCGAGAAACAGTAAAAGCAGTTTGTAGTTCACGGTTGTGCTCACTCCGGTTCGCGGTTCTTCGAACCATTACGCCAGCTAAAACGGCAGACCCCGCCATGTCGTTCATCGCGGGGTCTGCCTCGCCGCCGGCTAGCGGCGTTTCGGGACGACATCAGGCGAAGCGCCGGAAACCAATGAGGCCCATACCCAGCATCAACAGCGCCAACATGGCTAATCCAAACTGGCTCAGCGTCGGGATTCCTTCGAAGAACACGGTGTTGGTGACCAGGCAGGATGCGCCTTGGCCGGCCGATACGACCAGGTTTCCACAACCATTGTCTACTTCAACCGCATCATCGTAGTTTGACTCATCCACCCAGCAGTGTGAATTTGGCCACTGCGGCACGAGCTCGGCAGTGAAGATGTCGGGACCCGTTCCATTAAATGCCTTGCAGGAGTCGTAGTTCTGAATGCCTCGCGCCTGGCTGGCACTGTTGGGGCCGAATTGCTGGCAGGATTTCTCGCCGCCTGCGATTTCGGTATTGCAATAAAGAGTCAGCTGGTAACGGGTATTGGCCTGATCGCCACCGGCGCCTTCAATCACCCACTGTTTTTCAATGGTGATCTTCACCGGGTCCGGATCGTTGGTGATCTGGCAGGTGTTTTCGGCATCTGCCTCAACTTCGCTGAATTGGCAGCCATTGGCACTGTCCGTTGCACCCGGACCGGCAGCGACGTAGGTCGGGGTATAGCCAGCCAACTCGTCGAGATTTTCAGTAACGCTGCAATTGAGCTCACCAAAGTCAAAGTCGCTAATCACGAAGGTAACATCCTGGCCTTCGGAAATGGTTTGGGATTGCCGCAAGGGCAGACCCGTGTTGCAGTTGAGCGACACCTGCACTTCCGTGGGGTTGTTGCCATCAGTGAAGTGTTTGCTCACGCGGAAGGTGGCCCGATTGGACGGGGCACTATACCCGTAAAGCGTGCTGGCAAGCTTGTAGGCGTCCTTGGCAATGTCCACAGCCATGAAACGGCCCGGAATGTCATCCTGGGTTGGGTGAATACCACCATAAATACGCGACAGGCTGGATTCATCCGCAGCGTCCCCGTACTTGGCCCACTGCAGCTTGACGTCTACGCTGGGACCGTCCTCGAATACCAGGTACTGATCCTGGGGCGCGTTGAATTCACCCATTCCGCCAGGGAAAAACTCATTGCCGGTAAACCTGGTCATGATGGTTGCGGCCGCGCGGCTGAAGGTGCTGTGGCCGGAAACGTAAGCGGCAAAAGGCGGGGTTACAAAACTGGGGCGCTGGTATGGCACCCAGTCTTCGCAGCGGATCCAGCCTACACCCGCAGTATCAGTAGCCGGGTTGTCGATGAACGTGGAGCCGCGCCAGGCATGAACTGCGATCTTGCCAATGTGCTGATTCTGATTGCCGGCCAGGTGGTGATGCCTGCCACCCGGCGCTGCGGTTTCGGCCGTGATGGCCTCGATTTGGCCGGGGTACACGTGGATTCCGTCGGGATCGTAGGATGGCCCCTGTGGGTCGGATGACTGTCCCTGGTCGCACATATACCTGATGGCCGATACCGGCCGCACATAGTCATACCAGCCTTTCATTCCCCACACGGTGACAGCCACGTCATGCAGCGCGCCGCCCATGGCAAGGTATATTTTTACATCCCACTCGAGGTCATCCAGAACCAGCCCCTGGCCGCGAAAACGTTTGGTCACCAGTGGATGGTCCGAAACGTAGTTGGCAATGGTAAACCAGTGGCCGGGCGGCGTTTCAGACGTGGGACCGTCTGCCCAGAACTCTGCCAACACACGGTAGTAATCGCCGGCAGGTACGATTTCAGGTGTATAGGGCTGGCCGGTGACCGGGTTAGCTTCATAGCCGTGACCGTCGTTGGTTCCCAGCGTGCTGTTGCCGTTGGAGGCAGGGCTGATGTCAATCATCGTCCCGTCGGTCGGGTCGAGCAGTCCGCTCCACAGCACAACTTTTTCGAAGCCGCTTTTATACTTGGCATCGCCCACACCACCGATTTGAGGCGGCGCACCGGGATCATGGTATACCCAGTAGTCATGCCCGTCACGCTGGTACACCGTCAGGTCTGACTGCGACAGGGCAAAGGCCTTGACCTTGCCCCATTCCGGACTGAGAAATGGCGGGTAACCACCGAGGATGACATTACCGCCCTGGTCTACGAAGAAATCCAGTGCCAGGGGCTGCCAGTGGTTCGGGTCAGTGAGGGTCGGATTTCCCGGGAGGCTGGACACCAGGGGATCATTAACGGGCTGGTAAAACAGGTTCTTGTAGCCGTTAGCTTCATTTGAATTATCG
>SHZL01000050.1 GCA_009692275.1 Lysobacterales bacterium
TGAACAAGCGTAGTGACGTGCAAAACATCGACTTGATGAACCTCGCGGGCTTCTGCCGCAACTGCCTGAGCAAATGGTATGTCGAGGCGGCCAGGCAAAAGGGGCTCGAAGTGTCGCTGGACGAGGCGCGTCAGCATATTTACGGCATGAGCTATGAAGAGTGGAAGGCGAAGTACCAGAAAGACGCGACGCCCAGGCAGGTGGAGGCGTTTAACAAAGTCATGGCGGATCCAAACCTCACGACGTGAGGGAACGATAATACCCGCAATGGAAATCCGCGAGAAACTGCTGCTGCTGGGACCCAACCGGCGCTGCGAACAGACGGTTTTTGAACAACAGTTTGTGCTGGCGCCCGCGGAGCTGGAAGCTCTGGCGGTCAGACTGCCGCTGATGTGCGCTCAATTAATCAAAGTTCCGCCGTTCTCCTCTGGCGGCTTCACGGAACGAATCCAGCCAGCCTTTACAGGCGACGGGCAGGCGCTCGGCGCTCTCGCCATAGTCTTCAGCGCCATGGCCCTGGCCTTGCAAGAATTTGCAGGGCATAGCGTCAGGCAGCACGGCTATGCACTTGACAGTGCTGGCAACGGCGTGTGGGTGTGGTTCGAATATGAACACCCGGAAGTGGCGGATCAGGCCAGTGAGCTTGCGCTGCGGTGGCTTGCAGAGCTGGAACCCGCTCTCACCCTTCCTGTACACGATGATTCAAGAAATGCGGATCGGGCGACTCAGTACCGCGAGTTTCTGGCGCTCGCCAAAGAGCTGGTCCTGCCGCGTGACACGGCGGCCATCATTGCGGCAGCGCGTCGCCTGGATGTGCCCTGCCAGAAGCTCGAACGCGAACCCTTCATCGCGCCGGAGCGGAAATTTCGTGTGCGCAGGAATGGCATGTTGAAACTGGGCCACTGCGCGCACCAGCACATTATTGATGGCACTTTTTCCCTCAGCCGCAATGCACACCTCGCCCCGTTGCTGCGGGATCGGGTAGCTCTGCGAGGGGGAGCTTTCCCGTCTGCATGTTCCATTGCCGAAGTGCGATCCGGCGGCCGGCAATTGCATCATGTCGCGCAAGGCGGTGCGCGCAGCTGAGCAGATCGGATTTCTGGTGGCGGTCAAGGCGGGAGTGCGAGGGTGTCCATCGGGTGTCTTCCTGGGTTTGAACACTGCGGAGGAAGTTCGGGCTGCGGTCGAAAAGGCTCGCCACCTTTCCAATCACGTCGGCGTTGAGTCATTGGTGGCTGGCCAGTCGTGCAAGCTGCTGGTGGTTAACCATGAGCTGCTTGGGGCGTTTGCCTCCGGGGAGGAGATGCAGACTGCTGATGTGCATTCCTCGATCAGAGACCTCGCCTGCCAATTATCGCGCGATCTGGGTGTCGGAATGCTGTTGCTGGACGTCGTGACCAGCGATTTCGGCCGTGCACTGGCAGAAACAGGCGGGGCAGTGGTGGATTGTGATCTGGCCCCGCGACTGGATGAGCTCATTCTCCCCGGATCAGGTTTGCTCGACCGGGCAGCCGAAGCGTTTGTGCGCTGGATGTATCCACCCGGCACCATTGCGCGTATCCCGGTGATCGCCGTGACCGGCACCAACGGCAAGACCACCACCTGCCATATGATTGAACACATTCAGCGGGCGGCGGGGCGCCACTCCGGCGTAATCTGCTCCGATGGAATCTTTGTCGACCAGGTGTACACCGCGAGCAGGAGCGACATGGGGGCCGGCGCCCACCATGGCATACTCGAGGTCGGGAATGTCGATGTCGCCGTGCTGGAAGAGTATTTCGGCCGCATCCTGCGCGCCGGGTTTGCATTCGAATGGTGTGATGTGTCGGTGTGCACCAACGTAACCAACGATCACCTCGGGCGCATTGGTGTGCACACGCTGCAGGAAATGGCAGATGTGAAGTTTGAAGTGGTGCGACGGGCGCGCGGCGCGGTCGTTCTCAATGCCGCTGATCCCTTGTGCCTGGCTATGGCAGAGCGGGCGAAGGCACGCAGGGTCTGCCTGGTATCCAATGCGGAGAATCCTGAACTGATGGCAGAAACATTGGCAAATGCGGATAGCCGCTGCGTGATTGAACCCGAGGCCGGCCGTGCGTCCATCGTGATCTACGATGGCGCAGACCGCATTCCCCTGGTCGCCATCGACGACATACCTGCCACCCTTGAGGGTGCTGCCGTACACAATATCAGCAATGCGATGCATGCCGCAGCGGCCTGTTATTTCACCGGGGGTGAGCGCATTCAACATTGCGGATGCATTGCGTTCGTTCAGGATGTCGTTTGAATCTACGCCGGGCCGACTCAATATTTTTGATGGCCTGCCGTTCAGAGTCATAATGGACTATGCGCACAATGCCGACGGATTTCGCCGGATCTCGGCGTTTGTCGACCGCCAAACCGTGGCTGGCCGAAAGGTGGTCATGTTTTCTGTAGCGGGCGACAGGCGGGATGATGACATCAGGCTGGCAGCGGCAGAGATGGCGGGGCACTTTGATCGCTATGTGTGCCGCAACTACACGGGCACCCGGGGGCGTGGCCCGGAGGAAGTACCCGCGCTGTTGAAAGCCGGCTTGTGCGAGGGTGGAGTGCCGGCCTCCCATGTCAGCACCATCCCGGATGCCGCTGCGGCAATCAGATTTTGTCTGTCGCAGGGCGCCCCGGGGGACCTGCTCGTTTTGCTGCCCGGCGACAATGAGCTTGCTTCGACCTGGGAACAGGTGAAATCATTCCAGTACAATGGTGCGAAATTGTCGGAACCGTTCATCTAAACGTTATTGCCCAGGAGTTTGCCAGATGGAAATGGTGGTTCGCCTCGCAGGGGAAAGTGATTTCCCGCGCATTTTCGAAATCGAAAAGCGCAGTTACCCGCCACAGCTTCAGGCGCGACATGAAGTCCTGCGTTATCGTCACCGTGTTTTCGGACTCTGGGTTGCGGAACTCGACGGTGTTGTGGCCGGTTTCAACACCTGCGTACCCATACATCTCAATTGGCCGCGCCCGGACCTGGAAGAACTGATAAGGAACCGCAAGCCGAATTACCTGCCCTGGTTCCAGGCTTATGAACGTACGGCCGTTAAGGAAAATGCGTTCAATTGCCAGCTTAACAGTTCATCGGCGGTTGAGACAGCATACCAGGGGCGGGGCGTGGGGACGGCGCTGGTCAGGAACAGCCTCGCAGTCGCAAAAGCACATGGCCTACCTTATCGAGTTTCCGCTTTGCGTTGCCAATTCGCCAGCTATCACTTGAAGACCGGGGGCACCATCGAAAAGTACATCGAGGAAGTAACTGCCGGCACAGTCCACGACCGTTTCCTGTCGCTCTATCGAAAGCTGGGTTTCGTTTTCGCAGCACCGCTGCCGGACTATGAACCCGACCGGGGTAGCATGAACTATTGTATTTTCACCTACAAGCAAATCGCGTGAGCGTTAAAGCCAGTTTCGATGGTGCGCCCGAACAGGGCGTGATTGACTTCGGCGTCGGTCAGCCTTCGGCAGACCTGTTGCCGGTTGACCTGCTGCGGGGCGGCAGCGAGCGCTACTTTGCCAGCGCCCAGGCCCTCGAATTGAACTACGGTGACAAGCAGGGTGATGTGCATTTTCGCAAGGCACTGGCCGGTTTCATGACCGGCGTCAGTGGTCATGCCGCCACGCCGGAGTCACTGTTTCTCAGTGCCGGCAATTCCCAAGCACTGGATTTTATCTGCCAGCGATTTACCCAGCCCGGCGACACTGTGATTGTAGAGGAGCCGAGTTACTTCCTGGCATTTCGGGTTTTCCACGATCACGGCCTGAACATCGTTGGCATACCAATGGATCAGCACGGCATGGATATCGATCGCTTCGAACAGGCGCTCGCCAGGCACCGCCCCAGGCTGGTCTACACCATCCCGAGTTTTCACAACCCCACCGGGCGAACGCTAACCGGCGAACGCCGCGAGCGTCTGTTAGCACTCAGCCGCGAACACGGCTTCACTATCGTTGCGGATGAGGTGTACCAGTTTCTGCATTGCGGTGAGCCGCCGCCAGCGTCTTTTGGAACCATGATTGAGCAAGGCCATGTGCTCTCGCTCGGCTCCTTCTCAAAAATTCTCGCGCCCAGCCTGAGGCTGGGCTGGATCCAGGCGAATGCTGATGCGATTCGCAGCATGCTGGCCAGCGGCGTAATCATCAGCGGCGGTAACTTCAACCACTTTACGTCGCACGTCGTGCGCCAGTTGCTAGAAGACGGCTCGCTGGCGCGGCACCTTGCGCACTTGCGGTCGACCTATGCAGCCCGGGTCGAGGCCATGGATGAAGCGCTGCGGGAACATCTCGGTGACTGGGCTACGTGGGAAATTCCTCGGGGGGGATATTTCTTCTGGCTGACCCTGCCCCAGGGCATTAATGCGGCCGACCTGCAGGCAGCGGCGCGGCAAGCCCGCACCGGCTTCCAGCCGGGAGCATCCTGCTCCAGCAGCGGCGGCTTGCACAACTGTCTGCGTCTCAGTTTTGCGCATTACAGCGTTGCAGAAATTCATGAAGGTATCGGGCGCCTGGGGAAGGCGCTTAGAGTGGCCACCGATTCCCGTGTGTAAACCGGGCCCATGCGACCCGGCAATCTTATACCCGGCTGCTGTGGCAGGTGGCGATGGAGCGCCTGCTGCGAATGGAATAGACTCCTACCCGCCAGTTTGTCCCACACAAAGAGGCACGCCGTGCAAACAGCACAGGATGCATTACAAAGCTTTCTCCACGCTTTCGCGCATTTTCAGCTCGACGAGATGATGGCGTGGTGGTCTGATGATGCGACGGCATTCTTTCCATCTGAACATCAGCGCGAACGGCTCAACGGCAAAGCTGCGGTACGTGCTGCCTTTGCGCAGCTTATCGCCTACTGCCACGCGGCGGGCATGACGCACCTGACGATCAATGCAGAGGATATGCAGGAACAGGAGTTGGGCGATGTTGTCATCATCAGCTTCCACCTGCGCGAACAGTCGCTCTGCCGGCGCACCTTTGTACTGCGGCATGAGGCGGGCGAATGGCGCATCGTGCATTTGCATGCATCGAATGCGCCGCCGCTGGTGAGCGAAGGAAAAGCTGAACGCCCATGAACACTGCACTCATCCTCATCGACATCCAAAACGATTTCTGGCAGCCGCTGCAAACCCTGCCGCACCTTGCTGCATTTCCTGCCAGCGTTGCGCAGCTCTTGCAGGCCGCACGCGCAAAGAACCTGACGATCATCCACACGCAAGCCTGGTTCCAACCCGATCGCAGTGACTGGATGTTGTTCTATCGCCCGGAAGGGCGCGGTAACGTGCCGTGTATTGCTGAAACGGCGGGTGCGCAATTTACTGAATTTGCGCTGCCCAGGGCTGGTGAGCACATCATCCAAAAGCAGGCGTTTGATGGGTTTGCACACACCGGGCTGGAACGGATCCTGCGCAAGCACGACATCCAGGTTGCACTCATCGCCGGGTTGGAAACCTCGATTTGCGTGCTGTTCACTGCCACCTCGGCCTATCTGCGCCGCATCGTGCCGCTGGTCGTGGAGGATGCCTGCGGCGACGAGTTGGCCCGGCACGAAGCGACCGTGCAGATGTATACCAACTTATGCTTCAAAACCGTCACAAGTACACAAGTCGTGCACGATTGGGGCGCGGTCACGCAACTCGCCGGCGCCTTTGCCCAAAGCGGGGTTTGTTGAAAAGGGGCTCTATTACTCCCCATACTCCTTCCCGTGGGAACTCTGGTAGATCACGCCTCGGGCGGTGACTACGAGTGCACAGCGCCATAGGAATTCCTGTTACCCCGATTCTTAATGTATCAAACCGGGAATTAAGTCGGGCTCTTGCCCTTGCCGCCTGGACTCTCCAGGGATTTGCAGAATTGGAGAGGTGTTCAGCCCTTTTGCAATTGCCTTGAGCATCGTCTCAGCCTTGGGCCATCCGGGGCGATGCTGCAGTGCGTCTTCGATGTAGCCCCTGGCAGCGATCGCCTGTTCACGGTTGTTGGGGTTGAGGGCAATGATCATCTCTGCGGTGTTTAACGCCTTGTCCGCCGGATCCCCGGACCAATCAATGGCTGCTTTGAAGCGCTGCTCTGCATCCAGCGGGCGCGCGCGCCGGAGATAAAAATGCGCCAGGGACATACTTGCCGCGACCCGGGTATTTCTTTTGTCGATGGCATAAAGATGGGCACGCTCCGCTTCTTCATACCGATGTTGACGCTCATATGCGCTGGCGCAGGACTGTACATAAGCGGAACCACCGTATTCTTCCTGCTTTGCCAGGTTGTCATCGCAAATCTTTACCACCCACGCAAAATTCCCTGCCTTGAGATGGGCTGAGGTCATCCATCGCAAAGTGGCTTCGGCACGGAGACCCCTCTTGTAATCAGCCCCGAACAGGGAGGCTTCACTTCGCCAGTCCGTATTCCGGGCCCAGGTCACTGCAGTCAATACCAGCAGAACGGGCAGCGCAATTCGCGCCAGTGCTCGCGGCGACAAGCGTTGCGACAATGCCCTGAGCGCGAAAGCCAGCAGGATGGTCAAGCCGATGGACGGGACGTAGGCATAGCGCTCAGCGAAGTGCGGGTTTGCGTTGCCGCCCATCGAAATGATCCGGCTCGCCGGCAGCATTGCGAGGTAGAAAAAAGCCAGCCCTGCAGCGAAGACGTAACGCCTTCTTTTGACTTGAACGAGCGCGGCAATGATCAGGCCCAGGTTAAGCCCGGTATAGAGCAGTGACTCAGTTGTCGAGCTGTCACCGTGCATAAGCTGGAGCGGGTACGGCCAGGCAACCAGCCTGAATGCCGTCCCAAGGGCCGCGAATGCATCAAGCAGATTTTCGAAACCCGGCAACCTTATACTGTGAAGCATCGTTGGCATGGTTGATCCTGCCGTCGCCTGGGCCAGGGTTTCAGGGTCGGGGGGCACCAGCGCGTTGGCCCGCATGAACAGGTACAGGGCAAGCGGGAGTAGCAGCCACAACACCGGCAGGCATTGGCGCAGCCGGCTGGTTAAATGCCCCGGTTTAACCATCAGGATGAGGATGACGGCCAGGCCTGGTATTACGATTGCGCTTTCCTTGCACAGCATGGCCAGGAAGTAGGTGATTGCCAATCCCGCCCATGCCCTGAGCGCGTGCCGGTCGAGGAAATAAAGCAGCCACCAGAAACCTGCCAGGGCAAACATCGCCACCATAATGTCGGATCGGTTGAATACCGAATTGACTACCTCGGTGTGGATGGGGTGGACCGCGAAGACCAAGGCAGCGAGCAATGCGCAAAACCTTGATGCCGAGGGCTGGCCGCCGGTCGAGCGCAAGAGGAATTGCAAGAATCCGTACAGTAGCAAGGTCACGAGCAGGTGCTGGAAAATGTTGCTCAGGTGATAGCCTTCCAGCCAGCCCCCGAATACTCTGGTTTCCAGGAAAAGCTGGAGAAGCAACAGGGGCCTGTAGAGCCCAAGCCCGCTACTGATCCAGTCCCACACTGACTGAGTGAACATGTACTGCAGGCTATCGAGTTCCGGTGCACGCCCGGGCCCGGCAAAGGCCTTGTCATCAAGTACCAGGCTAGCCGGCCAGGCATTCGCAAAGGCCAATAGCGTTGCGAAGGTAAGCAGGGCGAGCGGCATAGCTGCAGCCAGCAGCCCGCTCCTTTCTGGAGGATGTCCGTTTTCCAGGTTCATGGCCTATTCCAACCGCTTAATTACACGTTCCGCTGCTCCAGGAAGTGAACTGCGTTAGGATATGCTGGTGACAACGCAGCACTCTGCACAACCTGATTTCGCCCGGATGCAAATCCTTCGTCGCCGGCTACGCCGCAACGGATCGGCTCGTGGGGGAACTGCAGCAGCGTGGGAAAAGGGCTCTGACCCCTTTTCCCCACCCTCGCCAGCACCGGTATCGAGCCAGTAGTAACGCACGAAACCCTTGGCTTTTTTGATGAGGGGAACAAACTCATCCTGTACCATGCGATCAAGTTCCTTGCTGTCTTTCTTGTCAAAATGATAGTGCCGGATGACTGCAAACATGGAATTTCTCCTTGCTGATGGGTTTCCCTGGAGTGATCGGGCTTGATCAAAACACATCTTACATCAGGAGTTATGCGGAGCAAATTACCCACCGCAAATTATGTGTCTCGCTTCCCTCGGCAACCGCTCCCTGCGTTGCCCTACCTCCTGCATCGACCTCCACGGATGGAGGAAATGCAGACGGGTTGTCGGGAACAACCCGTGCCCTGCAGTCGTGCTCCCGCCTGCGACTCCGTAAACCGGCGGGCGGTCTAGCGGAACCTCAGGTTGTGCCGGCCCAGTTCGGCCAGTGAGCGGCAGCCCATCAGCTTCATATCGCGCTCGATTTCTTCCCGCAACAGTGTGAGGGCCCGCTCAACGCCAGGCTGGCCTGCGGCAGCCAGCGCATACAGGTAGGCGCGCCCGCCGGAGCAGGCCCTGGCGCCGACCGACAGCGCCTTGAGCACGTGCGAGCCGCGGCGGATGCCGCCGTCGCAAATGACCTCGATCCGGTCACCCACGGCATCAACTATTTCGGCCAACTGATCGAAGGGAGCGCGTGAGCCGTCGAGTTGGCGGCCGCCGTGGTTGGACACCATGATGGCGGTGGCGCCGATGTCCACCGCGCGCCGCGCATCGGCGACGGACATCACGCCCTTGAGCGCGAACGGCCCGCCCCAGTCCTTCCTCACCTCTTCCGCAGCTTGCCAGTCCATGGATTGATCCAGCATGGTGTTGAAATACTCCGCCACGGAAACGGCAACATGGGTGCCTTCCTGCACGTAGTCTTTCAGTTGCGATAACTCGAAGCGCTCATGGGTGAAGTAGTTAAAAGCCCAGCGGGGATGGGTGGCAAAGTCCAGCAGGCTGCGTAAGTTGAGCCGCATGGGCGAGGTAAAACCCGTGCGCAGGTCGCGCTCGCGATTACCGCCGACGATGGTGTCAACGGTCAGTGCCAGGGCATCAAAGCCGGCTGCCTTGCAACGTTCTATCATGTTGCGCGTCAGGCCCTTGTCCTTGTGCACATAAAGCTGGAACAGCTTCGGGCTGCGGATGGTCGCGCCGATCTCCTCGATACTGACCGTGCCCAGCGATGAAATGCCGCACAGCGTGCCGAATTTCTCTGCGGCCCGCGTAACAGCGCGCTCGCCGTCGTGATGAAACAGACGCTGCAGCGCGGTGGGTGAGAGGAAAAACGGCATCTCCAGCCGCTGGCCAAGGACGGTGGTGCTCATGTCGATGTGCTCAACACCTGCCAGCACATTGGGCACGAGGTCACAGCGCTCGAACGCCGCGGTGTTACGCCGACAGGTAACTTCATCATCCGCCCCGCCATCGATGTAATGAAATATCGGGCCGGGCATGCGTCTTCGCGCCAGTTCGCGGAAATCGCCGCTGTTGTAACAGTCCTGCAGTCGCATAGTTTTCTCTACTGGCAGCTAAAGCTATCAGCCTGGTCCGGGTCGCCGCTGCCATTGTAGCGGGCGATGGCCGGGTAAGCGCACAGCGGCCGGGTGCGCGTGACTTTCCCGCTCTCGATGCGGTTGGCGGTCACTGCACCGGGAGCCTGCCCGGCTTCCACCCAGTCGATCAGCAGGGACATCAGGTCGAAGCTATCCACGTTGCTGCCCCCGGAACAATGAAACATACCCGGCACGAGGTATAGGCGCAGGAACTCCTCGCGTGGCTGCGGTGTGGCCGTGCTGACAGCATCCACGTAGGCAATGGTCGTCAGCGGATCCACGCCAAAATCCGCCCAGCCGTGATAGATGATCAGCTTGCCGCCGCGCCTGGCAAATGGCGCAAGATGCGGGTCAACTGCCTGCATCAATCCACGCATGCGGGCCATGGACGCCCGGTCGCGCGCCGGATCCATGGCGCGCCAGTCACGTTTTGGGTCATCTTCATCAAACGCCAGGTATTGAAACCAGGAATCGACGATCACCGGTTGCTCCATGAAACCATCCGCGTTTGGCACCACCCGGCCCACCCAGGCCGATAGGACTTGTGCCTGCGAGCGGTCCCAGTCCCGGTACACCAGCCCGGGTAATTCCGCGCCCACAACCGTTCGCGGGTAAATCTCTACGCCTGCCGCAATCACCGGTGCATAAATGGCATCGAGCGTGACCAGTTCGGCAGCGGAAAAGCCGGCGGCATCCTGTGTTGCTCGCGGCAGGTCGCGTGAGGGGAGGAAATCCACGGCCAGTGGGTCGCCAATCACGCCATCGCTGACACCATCGACAGGGTCAAAATGGCTGTGGATAAATTCACCCAGCCGCGCCAGTTGCTCCGCACTGATCGGTGTCTTCTCCACGGCCAGCGAGTTTTTCTGGTATTGCCACAACATGTCCGGCAGCGTGAACACGGGCGCGCCGGCGAGGACGCCGTCAAAATCATCCGGATACCGCTGCGCTTCCATCATGCCCTGCCTGCCGCCGGTCGAGCAGCCGTCAAAATACGCGTGCCCGGCAGGCTGCTGGTAGAAAGTTTCCAGCAAGGCTCTGACCGCTATGGCGGTCACGTGCACTGCCCGATGGCCGTAATCACCCTCGCGCACCGGGTCGTTGTACGCCCACTCCGCGCCGGGTTCCGTGGCTGCATCGTGCCCGGTGTTGGTAAAAGCCGCGGCGAAGCCATTGCGCACGGCGTTCAGGCGCACCCGGTGATAGCTCTCGAAATCCAGGGCTTCCCCGGCGTTGCCGCCATTGCCATGCACGTACAACCGGCCATTCCAGTCGGCGGGCAGGTAAGCAACCCAGCGCACGGCAGGCCCAATGAGGCCGCTAACCTTGCACCAGGCCGGATCAGTGCCGTTAGCAGGCACCCATTCAGCGCTCAGCACCTGGCTGTCCGGCAGGGATGCAACTGCCGGCAGCGCGCAGTCCCGGGCGGAGCGATGAACCAGGATGTGCCGGTAATCCACCACGCCGTTTTCTGCGCGAGTAAAGCTGCCGGTGTTTCCCGTGGCCAAAGCCGAGCCCGCTGTCGCCATGCCAGCCAATACCAGCCCCATGAACCCTGCGATCCGGGAGTTCGGGACTACAGACATGCACAGCTCCGAAATCAGCTCAGCTTGAACACATAGTATTTGCGCACGGTTTCGATTACTTCCCATGTGCCCTTCAAGCCGGGCTCTACCACAAAGACATCCCCTGCTTTTAACTCAATGGGTTTTCCACCTTCCGGGGTAATTACGCAGCGGCCTTCCAGAAAGTGACAATACTCCCAGTCCTTATAATCGATATCCCAAATGCCGGGGGTTGACTGCCACACACCCATCAGCATTTTTCCATCGGCGGATGCATAGCCATTCATGGTGAGGGTATGGGGGTCGCCGGACTTTACGGTGCCTGGCCAGGGTGAGTCCACGAGGATGGCAGGCTTCGCTTCGCGGTGCAAAAAGAGGTTTGGATACATGGGTACAGCTCCTGATTTATGGGAAAAGGCGCAACAATTGGGAGCACGGAGTATAGCGTAATGAACCATGCACCAAACTCAAGAGCCGGATGCTATTGTTGTGATGTACTAGTTCACCGTATAAATACCATCAGCGTACTGGCTGTCGTAGGCCGCCTTATCCGCATAAATCTCAGGGCTTTTGATAAACAGGTAGGTATCTTTCTCGGCCGTGTTCAGTTCACGAAAATCCGGAAAAGCCTCTGTGCGAGCCTGCTCACCGGGAAAGGTCAGAAAGGCGTTACTGACTTGCGAGTCCGGCTTGACAAATCACGGCCTCACTTGGGAAATGTTGGGTCGGGCGGATGCGTGCGCAGCGGCGCAAAGCGCTCGCGCGCCGCGGCAATTTCGGCTTTCAGCTCAGTGACTACTTCCGGATGGCGATCCGCGTAGCTGTATTCCTCGCCGCCGGCCGGGCCTGCCTCAAACAATAAGTCATAGGATGACTGGAACCCATCCAGTTGATCAAATTTTTCAAACGCGCCGAGAGAGCCGCGGTAATAGGCGTGGGTGAGATACTTCCAGCGTTGGGTTCGAACTCCGATCACCTCTTCATTGTTGAAGTAGTACAGATACTGATGCGGGCTTCCCTGCTGGCCGCGCAAAACCGGCAAGAGGCTCAAGCCGTCGATCGTCTGCGCAGCAGGAGAAACTTCAAGAATGTCCGCGATGGTTGGCAAAATGTCGATATTCATTGCAATCGCGTCACGCTCACCTGCGGCGAAGCCACCATTTGGCCAGCTCACGATGAAGGGCACGCGGTAGCCACCTTCCCAGCCCGAACCCTTGCCGCCTTTCAGGCCCGCTGTCCCGCCTTCAAAAAACGGGCCATTGTCGCTGGTAAAGATGATGATCGTATTTTCCAATGCCCCACTCGATTTCAGGGCATGCACAATCTCGCCCACGCTGGCGTCTAATTCCTCGATAACATCACCGTA
>SHZL01000051.1 GCA_009692275.1 Lysobacterales bacterium
GGGAGCAAACGCCGCCGCAATGGTCGATATGCCTTCCGCCAGGCGGTCAATGTAGAAGCTGACGGGGGAGGCATAGCCGGCGATTTTCCGGTCCACTTCCGCGCGGGTTTCTGCATCCAGTTTATTGATGTTCAGCAGGGCCTTGGGATGCACGCCGATCATGCGGTTGATGATGAATTCCAGCCGTGCGAGCCCCACGCCTGCATTGGGTATCTGCGCAAAGTCAAAGGCCCGATCCGGGTTGCCCACGTTCATCATGATCTTGAGCGGGGCCGGCGGCATGTCCTGCAAGGCGTCGGTCTTGATTTCAAATTTAAGTTTGCGGTCGTAAACGAAGCCGCTGTCACCCTGGGAGCACGACACCGTTAACTCCGATCCGGCGGGTACCTTTTCCGTTGCGTCACCACAACCCACCACCGCCGGGATGCCCAGTTCCCGGGCAATGATGGCCGCGTGGCAGGTACGGCCGCCGCGGTTGGTGACGATGGCTGCCGCGCGTTTCATGATGGGTTCCCAATCGGGGTCGGTCATGTCGGTGACCAGCACGTCACCGGCTTTGACCTGATCCATGTCCTTGATGGATTTAACTACCCGCGCCGTGCCCGCGCCAATGCGCTGGCCGATGCTGCGCCCGACACACAGCACCGCACTTTCTTCGCTGAGGTGATAGCGCTCGATCGCGCTGCCGCTGCGGCTGCGCACCGTCTCCGGGCGGGCCTGGACGATATACAACGTGCCGGTTTCACCGTCTTTGGCCCATTCAATATCCATGGGCTTGCCGTAATGTTTTTCGATGGTCACGGCTTGTTGCGCCAAACACATAGCTTCGGCATCCGTGATACAGAATCGCAGCGCACGCTCTGCGTCCACCGGGCGGGTTTCCACCCCGTGCGCATCATCGTTGCCGTAAACCATTTCAATCGCTTTGGTGCCGCGGTTACGCCGCAGCACCGGGTCATGCCCCGACGCCAGGGCCGGCTTGTAGAGATAGAACTCGTCGGGATTGACTGCACCCTGCACCACGGTTTCACCCAGCCCGTAGGAAGCGGTGATGAATACCGCATCGCGAAAGCCCGACTCGGTGTCGAGAGTAAACATGACGCCGCTGGCGGCGAGGTCGGAGCGAACCATGATCTGGATGCCGGCCGAGAGGGCAACCTCTGAGTGAGTGAAGCCTTGGTGCACGCGGTAGGAAATCGCCCGGTCGTTGTACAAGGATGCAAACACTTCGTGAATCCGCGCCCTGACCGGTTCCAGTCCGCGGACATTCAAAAAGGTCTCCTGCTGGCCGGCAAAGGACGCATCGGGCAGGTCTTCGGCGGTAGCCGAAGAACGCACCGCGACGGAAGGCTCATGGCCGGCAATTACGCACAACTCTTTCCATGCCTGGGTAATTTCCCGGTCCAGCGCGGCCTGGAATGGCGTGTCGAGTATCCACTGGCGGATGTTTTTCCCCGCAAGGGACAATGCCGCCATATCATCGACGTCCAGCCCATCCAGCGACTGCTGGATGCGAGCGGCCAGACCTGACTGCGCAAGGAACTCGCGGAACGCATGTGCCGTCGTGGCAAACCCCCCGGGGACTGAAACGCCCAGCCCGGACAACTGGCTGATCATTTCGCCCAGCGATGCATTCTTGCCGCCTACCTGGTCCAGGTCCTGCATGCCCAGCCGGTTCAGCCATTTAATATAGTGATTCACCCATTGACTCCGGTTATTCTCATAATTCACGATTGAGAATTCTACAAGGGCAGGGTATGCAACGCACGGTGTTCTTTATTTCGGATGGTACAGCGATCACGGCCGAGACGCTGGGGCACAGCCTGCTCACCCAGTTTCGTGACATTACATTCCGCCAGGTGCGTATTCCCTTTGTGGGCGACGCGGACAAAGCCAACGCCGCGGTCAAGCGCATCAACCAGGCCGGCGAGGAGGACGGGGCGCCACCCATCGTGTTCAATTCCATTGTCGATGGTCATATCAGCGCGATCATCAAGTCGAGCAATGCAGTGTTCCTGGACGTGTTCACCACTTTTCTCGACAGGATGGCAGAGGCTCTGGGCGTCGCGCCACAGGCCAGTGTCGGCCGCGCCCATGGCGTTGCTAACCTTGAGCGCTATGAGCAGCGCATGGAAGCGACCAGCTATGCACTCAGCCACGACGATGGCGTCAGCACGACTTATGAACACTGCGAGCTGATTCTCGTGGGCGTCTCCCGTTCCGGCAAGACTCCTACCTGCCTGTACATGGCACTGAATTTCGGCGTCAAGGCAGGCAATTACCCGCTTACGCAAAATGACCTCGAAGACCAGAAGCTGCCCGCTTTCCTGCGCCAGCACCGCGCAAAAATTGTCGGGCTGAGTATTGATGCCGACCGCCTGGCGCAGATCCGGGAAACGCGCCGGCCGGGCAGCAACTATGCCTCGCTCAAGCAAACCCATTGGGAAGTGGACGCAGCCGAAAGCCTGTTGCGCGCCTCCGGCGTACCCGTGTTCAATACCACGCACAGTTCCATCGAAGAAATCGCCAGCCGCATCCTGGCGGAGCTGGGCCTGCAGCGCGAAATGTTCTGATGCCATCCTGTGCTATGCTTTTCGCATGGTCTCTTTCCACCAGCCCAACGGCCTGAAAACCAGGCCCCGACTGAGCAGGCTGCATGAGGTGCAGGAGGAGATCTTTAACCTGCTGCAATTGCTCATTCCCGATGAGTTTGCGTTTACCGATTTCCTCAAGTCACGCGTTCCGGGTTCACCTCTGCTGCGCCTGGAAATACTCGAGCGCCACCGCTACACCAGTTTCATGCGGCTGACCTACGATTTTTCGGAAGAATCTGAAACCCGCTTCTCGCCCGATGCGCATATCCGCCTGTATCACGATGCGCGCATGGCCGAGGCCACCGCATTCGACTGCATCCAGGCCTGCGCGCGGGACACCCACCCGGCGTATCCGACGCGCCAGATGATGCAGCGCGCATGGCGCAAAAACCGTGCACTGGAACGGTGGCTGGACTATCTGCTCAAACAGGGACACAGCGTTGCCACCATGCAGCCCGCCAAACACGCCATGGTGCAGGCGAAGCCTGTGAGGACTGCGGTGACCGCTGGCTGAAACGTGCATTGACATGCCGGATGCCAGCCTTTACCATTCTGCGGCTTTCCGGGGCTATAGCTCAGCTGGGAGAGCGCTACAATGGCATTGTAGAGGTCGGCGGTTCGATCCCGCCTAGCTCCACCAAACGTGTCCCCTTCGTCTAGAGGCCCAGGACACCGCCCTTTCACGGCGGCGACACGAGTTCGAATCTCGTAGGGGACGCCACCAGTAAGGCATTGAACGTGAAAGAGTTAATGCCGCAAGCAAGCCACCGCAAGGTGGCTTTTTTGTGCCTGCGATCCGGCTTTGACTCTGTCTGCGAAGGGTGGATAGACAACGCTCTTGCGGGAAGTCCTCGCCTGATTTTTCAGAATGAAAACCAACTTTTTCGTAGCTGTTTGGTATATGATTAGTGTAAGGAACGTCCTCGCTGAGATTGCTGAACTGGAGTTCATGCAATAAAGTGGGCGATGAACCGGCAGTAATCCGGATCCAAAAGGGGCGAATACGCCGGAGATTAAAGGATTACGACATCGATCAAAAGGGAATGATCGATGAGTCTGACAGGGATCAAATGGAACTTGAAAGTCTTGCTTCAGCGCCGCTAGGGTTTAGCTGGTAGTACCCTTTTTCGCTGAAATAAATCCGGGGCCATGCGCAGGAGCGCAACCGACGCCGGAGAATCAGGGGCTTTTATGTTCGTTTATTATTATTGCATCCTGGCAGTTCTGGTCATTGGCCTCGTTTGCTTACTCATCATTCACCGGGCGCACCCGGAGGACGAGAGTGAAAGCGGCGTTGCAGACATTGGGCGCGCGCGGCTGGAAAAATATTCTGACGACAAGTTGCTTTGGGCAAGGCGCGACCATGAGCATCGCCTGGTGCGGGAACTTCATTCCGTTCGCACTCCGTGGGGTTGGCCACGGCCCAATGCTGAAACAGGCAAGCCCGGTTCAGGTTTATCGGAGCTCATGAAATCCTTTGCCGACAGTCTCGTGCGCCGAAAAAGCCGACTTGCAGGACCGGCCGGCGAATCGCGCGGCAGGAAAAGCGTACGCGCCCTGATCGCAGACCGCTACGTGCCGTCAAACCGGAATTCCCCCAACGAAATTGAATACCGCAAGGTCAAACCACCCCTGCTGCGGGATCCGAATGCACCCCACGACCAGATGGATAACTTCGGAGTCAAGAAAGCCGAGCTCGTGCGCAAGAAGTTGCAGCGGGTTGTAAAAATCAACGTCGAAGCGGCAACAGCGGCCAAGCAGAATGAGCTTCAATACGCGGGTCTTAAGGACGTGAAGCAACCTTGGGGTTGGTAGTCGCGTCACACATTTGATAGGGATAAGTAACCAGGGGCACGAAAACTATGGACAAAGTGTACTTTCTGATTTTTATTGGCGTGCTTGCTTTGGCGCTGGTGTCCTGGCTGGTCAAAATAGAGCTGCGACGCAGCCTCAAGGCCAAAAAGCAAAAAGTCAAGGCGCATCACATGGCGCAGGTACACCACCGGCATGCACCAACTGTTCGTCATGTCCTGCCAAGCCGGACTACCTCGCTTCCGCCGCGCCATGTAGGGGCTTGGGAGCAGCGCCAGCAGAGGGCGGGGGAAGAAACGCGCCTTGGCTTCGCCATTACTGCGGAGCGGATTTTCTCGGACGAGGAAACCCCGGACGTTGAACAAATCCATGGACTGGCAATGTCGTCTATCAAGTACATCCCCGAAGACGCGCCGAAAGTCTCGCAGGCGAGGCGCTGAACACACTTCAATAGTACCCCGCAGGCTTTACCCCGTGGCTTGAACGCACCGGGCCATCAGGGTATGTGGCAGTTGCACGCCTTCATTACCCGGAATCTTGATTCCCATGGGCACAGCTTCTACCCCCATACTTTCATTGTCATGTGGCCGCAGCAAAGCCAAAGCTTCCGCGGCCGTGCCGTGCAGCCAGGTCCGGGCCTCTTCGCCCGAGCGCAACAGGGCCGGGCTACGATGGTGGCCCACGGATTTCAGCACGGCATTGGCGGGGAATACAGCGTAAGGCACCTGCGGCTTCACCCGGCTGTCGAATTCGTAAAACCAGGAAACCACGACCAACACGCGTGAACCCGCATTCCACGCGCCCATGAACGTGGGAGCAAAAGGTTTGCCTTCGGTGCGCAGGCGGGCGTTGGCCGTGGAAATGATTTGCCCATCGCGATTCATCGGCAGATGCCCCGCGGAGTAGGGGGGAATGTAAGGCCACAGTGCCTCGGCGGGCAGATCCTCATCAGCATGCGGATGAATCACCGGCAAGGCCTCCCACACCATGGAATCCGGTTCGCTTTTGCGCCGTAAGCGCGACGGCGAAACGTTGACTCTCGGCTCCGGGTCCGGCGGCAGCATGGCCGGTGGTTTCAAAGCCGAGGCATAGGCGTAAACGTCTTTCCACTTGATGTGAACACTGGCTTTTCCGCACATGCATTCATTCTAGCAAAGCAATACGCCAGGTGGCCGCTGATTTATCACCCATTGAGAAACTGAGCGGCTAGAATCACAGGTAATAGAAAATCCTCTGAACCTGACCGGGAGTCTCTTATTCCAAGCCTTATCGCCCCGGCAAAAAACGCCAAAGTCCTGACCCTGGTACCCAACAGCCGGCGCCTGAAAATGCACGTGGCTGAGCTGTTCCGGCAGGATGATATGCGCTCCGTGGCAGTCGCCCCTGAGGTGGTTGTGTTTTCACAATGGGCGGAAGACCTGCTGGTGCGAATGTGCATGCTCGATGGGAAGGCCGCGCCAGGATCCATCGACCCGATTGCCTTGCAGCTTTTGTGGGCGGAGGCCTTGGGCACCGGAATGTCTTTCCTTGCGGACGGGGAACGTGTCCTGGCAGCACGGCAGGCACGCACTGCCGAGCGCCTGATCCGGAACTGGTGGCCACAGGACGACCAGCCACGCCTGGAGCGGGCATTCTGGTCCGCCCGCAAAGCCGTTTCAGGCCAGCTTCGGCAGAAGCAGTTGCTCAGCCCCGAGATGTGGCTGGAGGCTCTGGCAAATCGCCTGCTGGCCCACGCCGGTCAGCCGGGAGCATCAGTACAGCCGATCCCCGTAGCCTTGCCCGAAAAGCTGCTGCTGGACGGGTTCCTGGAACTCACCAGCCTTGAGCAACAAGTCTTCTCCGCCCTGGAACAACGCGGGGTGGTGGTGGAACAGGTGAATGTCCCGCCACCCGCCACCTGCCGCATGGGTGTTGCCAGCTTTCGCTCGCTGGAAGAGGAACTGGCGGCGGCGGCCCATTGGGCCAAAACGCAGGTGCAGAACGGCGGTCGGTACATTGCTGTAGTGATCAATGCGCTCGAAGCCCACACCCGCCTCGCCCGGACGATATTTGAAAACATTCTATGTACCGCTCGGCGCCTGGCGCTGCAGGACATGGCTGAAAGTGAATTTCACCTCGCCCACGGCGACCCCCTGGCGGCTCATCCTGTTATCAGCGATGCCTTGTTACTGTTGCAGTTATCGCTGACCGGCTTGTCCCGGGAGCAGGAGTTTTTTCTGCTTTCGCGCTGCTTGCTCAGCCCTTACTGGCGCGGTGCGGACAGTGAACGCGTGGCCCGCGCCAGGCTGGAGCTGCGACTGCGCAAAGAGGGCAGGTACTGGCGTTCCCTGGCAGAGGTGCTGCGCCTGGTCCGGACCGGATCAGAGGGCAAGGGGCTGGACGCAATGCTGGGCTGTGCGGAGCAGCTTGAGCAACTCGTGCGCGGAGCTCGCAAAAACGACGCCTTTTGCGCCCATTTCTACGCCATCCTGGATGCGTGGGGTTGGCCCGGGCCACTGGCGCGAGGCGCAGATGTCGCCCGCCATGTCAGCCAGTTTGGCCTGCTGCTTGAACAGTTGGGTGGCTTCGATCTTGACTCTGCCGGCCACGCGCTGAATACCCTGACCCGGATGTGCGCCGAGAATCAGCTGGAGTTACGCGGTGGTCCGCTGTCGCCCATCCAGATTCTCAGCCCCGAGGATGCCGCCGGCCGGCGTTTTGACGCGGCCTGGATAGCCAATGTGCACGATGGCAACTGGCCTTCGCATCCGCTGACAAATCCATTCCTGCCTGCAAGTGCCGCAGAGCGCATCCCGCGCAGCAGCGCTGCAGGTGAACTCCAGTATTGCGAACGGATTACCCGGGAACTTAAATCCCTGGCTCCCGATGTGTGCTTTAGCTGGAGCCGACAAACAGGCGATGTGCCCAATGGCATCAGTCCCTTGCTGGCCGACCTGCCCGGTGCAGAGCAACTTGAAGAGGGGCAGGGACAGGCGAGCACTTCAAGCATGCATAGCCTGGTGGCAACAGAGGCCCGGCAATTGAACGGCTACCACAACCACCCCTGGCTGACCGCGGTTGCGGATGGGCAGGGTTTACCCCTGCGGGGGAGCCGGGGTTTACCCCTGTGGGAAGCTCAGGCTGAGAGCCCGGCGGAAAACATTCCCGGTGGTTCCGGCATGATCAGTGACCAGGCTGCCTGCCCGATGATGGCCTATTTCCGCCACCGTCTGAAAGCCGGTTTTGAATCCATGCCCCAGCCCTTCGCCGATGCTGCCTACCGCGGCAGCCTGATGCATGCCGCCATGCAGTTCCTGTTTGCCGGGCAGGAAGGGCAGCCCGGTGCGCCACCCACTGGCCGGGTCGTACCGGCCGTGGCTGCAGCCATGAACAAGCACAACGCAAGGCAGAGGCTGCTGCCAGTGAGTTTTGCGGCGGAACGCTTGCGCCTGGAAAATCTGCTGGTGCAATGGCTGGAATTTGAAACAGCGCGGCAGGGTTTTACGGTGGAATGCCTGGAAAAGCCCATTACTGCCGAGCTGCATGGCCACCCCATTTCGGTTCGTGCGGATCGAATCGACCGGCTGGATGACGCTAGCCTGATGATCATCGATTACAAAAGCAGCAAGGGTAGTACCTCCGGTTGGTCACAGGATCGCCTGCAACAGGCGCAGCTGCCTCTGTATGCCGTGCTGCTATCGCGACAGGGCCGGCACGCGGTCGGTGATGTGGAAGGTGGCACGGTTGGGGGCGCGGCTAGCGGCCCAGTTAGTGGCTCAGCTAGTGGCCCAGTTAGTGGCCCAGTTGGTGGTATTGGGCTGGCCACCGTGCGCCAGGGGGAGTGCGGGTTTAGCGGGATAAGTCAGAACGTGGCCGGCACATTTGACGGCATCAAGTCCTTTGATAACCAGAAGACCGGTTTTGCCAAACGATTCAGTGGCTGGGATCGCCTCTTGCAGCACTGGGAAGAAGGAATTGATGCACTGGCCGTGGAAATTAAACTCGGTGTGTCTGCCAACGTTCTTTTTGACAAAAACAGTTTGCAGTGGGCGGGGATGGACATCCTGCTGCGCCGCGAGGAAGGCGCAGCCTGGCTGCTGGAGCATGGTGGCGGGGGCGATGAGGACGATGAGGAAGACGAGAATTTCAATGAAGGCAGCGGCGATGACTGAGTCCGGTGACAGCAAGCAGCGCGCCCTGGCGCTGGACCTCACGCGGTCTTTCATCGTGCAGGCGCCGGCCGGTTCCGGCAAGACGGAACTGCTCACCCAGCGCTTTCTGAAATTGCTAGCGGGAGTTGACCGTCCGGAGCGCATCCTGGCCATTACCTTTACCCGCAAGGCCACCCGTGAAATGCGCGACCGCATCATACGGCGGCTGGTGCAGGCCGCAAACTGGGCCGTCCTTGGGGCCGCACGGGGGGCTGCAGAAGGGGCCTCCAATGGGCTGGCCAATGGGACAGCCAGTGGTGGGACAACCGGGCTGGACCATGAGCGAGTGGCAGTTGAACTGGCCAAAGCCGTGCTGCAGCGGGATGCCGAACTGGGTTGGAACCTGCTGAAAAACCCCGGCCGGCTGCGCGTGTTCACCATCGACGGGCTGTGTACCCAGTTGCTGGCCCGCGACCCGGAGCAAGGCAGCCACCTCGCCGGCCGTGCGTTGCCCGAGGACCCCAAGCCGCTGTATCGCCAGGCCGTGCAGCGCATGTTTGAAGACCTGGGGCACAAAGAGTCGGGACAGCAGGATGCTGCGCCCAGCAAGCCGCCTGCTCAGCCGAAGGGCCAGCCGCCAGACCAGCCAAAAGATCAGGGCGCGTCGGGTGCGCGGGCCGCACTGGTGCGCGTACTGGTACACCTCGACGGCAACTCGCAGGCTCTGCAGGATTTGCTGGTGACCATGATGAGGATTCGCGACCAATGGACACGCAGGATCGGCACTGATGAGTATCACATGGCCGAATTGCTGCACGATCGCCAACACCAGGAGCTCAGCCACTACAAGGAGGCACTCGGTGAACAGGCGCTGCTGCAGGCCATGGCTATCGTGGCCGAACTGGGCGCAGCCATGGACGAAAGGAGTAGCATCCCCGCACTTTTCGCAATAGCCAGTGCCAAGGCCCATTGTGAACCTGAGCACGGTGGCGAATTCGCTGACGAAATCCGCGAGGCGCACCTGTTCAGCAGTTTATTCCTGACTGCCAGCGGCGGCCCGCGCCAGCCCGGTGGCATCACCCGGAGCCTGTTCAAGGGTTCGCCTGCTGGCCTGTCCAATCGCATCGCAGAATTGAAGGTCATTTACAGCCAGTGGCACGAAAACGAAGAGGCCATCCGCGCCATCCAGCGCATGGCCCGCACACCGCCCATCGACCTTGGACTGATGGATTCCAGATCTGCCAACACGAGTTTGCGCGATGACATACGCGAAATCCTCAAGCACACGCTGGCCCAGCTAACGGTGTTGTTTGCCGAACAGGGTGTAGCCGATTTCCAGTTTGTCACCGAAGCCGCACTGCAGAGCCTTGGCGATGACGAACAACCGGGCCAGGTGCTGCTGGATGAAGACCAGCGCGTGGAGCATATCCTGATGGATGAATTCCAGGACACCAGCAACACCCAGTTCGAATTGCTCAGCCGGATGGTGACCGGGTGGGGTGGAGATAGCTTCGCAGACGGGGCGCGCAGCCTGTTCCTGGTCGGTGACCCGATGCAATCCATTTACCGCTTTCGCGAAGCCAACGTCGGGCTGTTTATCGACGTGGTGCAAAGCGGCCGTGTGGCCGCAGTTCCGCTGCATTACCTGAAGCTGGAATCCAACTTCCGCTCCAACGACGAGATTGTCGACTGGGTAAATCAGCAGTTTGGCTGCATTTTTCCAAAAGAGAATCTGCGCGATTCCGGCGCGGTGTCTTATGCTGCGGCCCGCGCGGAATCAGGTCCGGGCGGGCAGGTCACGCTGCATCCCCTGGCGCCGGAAAGCACGGACCGGGATGAAGCCGAACTGGCTGTGCATTTTATCGCCGAGGCTCGTGAACAGCTGGTTGATCCCACCATCGCCGTGCTGGTGCGCGCCCGCAGCCATTTGCAGGCACTGGCGCAGGCATTGATCAAGGCCGGCATCGAATTTGAAGCGGTCAAAGTGGACCCGCTAGCCGAGCGCCCCGTGGTGGGCGACCTGCTGGCCATCACCCGTGCGCTTAGTCATCCGGCGGACCGTATCGCCTGGTTGGCGGTGTTACGCGCGCCCTGGTGCAGCCTGGATACCCGGCAACTGCATCTTGTTGCCGGTGATGATGACAGGGCGGATCTGTTTGAGCGCATGGGCCTGGTGCTGGATGGGGCGGCCGATCAACGGGCCAGCGATGAGGAAAGAGACGAAGCGAGGGATCAGGCCAGTGATCATGCTGGCGAAGTGAAGGCCATTCAGCCCCTGCAAAAACTGCGCGACGTAATGCGGCAGGCCATCGAGGCTCGCGGTAGCCACACCCTGCGCGAGCGGGTGGAGTACTGCTGGCTGCACCTCGGCGGACCCTACTGCTACGCGACCCATGCCGAACTGGAGAACGCCGACGCTTTTTTGGAGTTGCTGAATTCACTGGAACAAGACAGCAGCGAAGACCTGATCACACGGCTGGAAGAAGGGCTACAGGACCTGTACGCGAGGAGCAGTCCGTCCCGCCTGCAGCTGATGACCATCCACCAGGCCAAGGGGCTGGAGTTCGACGTGGTCATCCTGCCGGGTTTGCACCGCACACCCCGCCGGGGCGACAAGCCGCTGGTTGCGTTACAGGAATTTCGCACCCTCGACGGCCACGACGCAGCCCTGATGGCAGGCCTGCCGGCTCGCGGCCATGATGCACCCAGCGTCTACGCCTACCTCAATGCCATAAACGAAGAGCGTTCAGCCTTCGAAACCCAGCGCCTGTTGTACGTGGCAGCCACGCGCGCCAAACATCGGTTGCATGTGCTGGGCAAGTATCGCCGCAACAAAAAAGCCGGCACGGTCTCGGCGCCGGGCGGAACCTTCATGCACATGCTGTTTCCGGCGTTCCTGGAGCAGATTGAAGGCCTGTTCGAGGAGCCGCAGGCGGACCGCGAGCCGAAGCAGGCGCCCATGCCATTACCGCTGCTGCGCCTGGCCAATCCACCCCTGCTGCCCGTGGGATTGAGTGCAGCAACTGGCCTGGAAGCTGACTCAGAACCCGCCCAACTCCGGCCCCTGCCGGCACAAGAGGCAGCGGCGCTCGGCGATGCCCTGCATCGCTGGCTGGAACTGATCCACGACCACTGGGAGCGTGGCTGGACCGCGCAGTGGTTCGAACGGCATCCGGAGGCTTTGGCCTCCACCCTAAAACGGGGCGGGGTGAAGGAAAACCGCATAGCGGAACTGTTGCCGTCCCTGACAGCCATGCTGGCAACTGCCATCAGCACTGAAGCCGGTCGTGCTCTGCTCAGCCCCGAAGGCAAAAGCGGCTCATGGTCCGAGTTGACTCTCTACAAGAAAGAGGGCACCGGCATCAGCCGTCACATCATCGACCGGATGTACCAGGGCGCAGAGGGCAAGCTGGTGATTGTTGATTACAAAAGCGGAGAAGGCTCGCCGGCCACACGGGAGAAGTGGGCGGAGCAACTGATACGCTACCGGACGCTGGTTAACGACTTAGATTTGGGCCAGGTATCAGGTACACTCATCCACCAAGTGAGTGACAACACCGTCATTGATCTCAGTAAAGAAACCGGCAAGTTAGGGGTATTCTGACGTGGAACGTGCGCTCGCAATAGGTGCATTGACCTGCTCTGGTTTTTTAAAGCCATTCCGAACGTGAGCTTTCATCATTATGCCGCCTGTTGACGAGCCGGTCGATGGGCTGCTTTGGACGGCGGTTGATTACCCAGTGAGCCGTGTGGCCGCTCATGGTTGTAGAACACGCGCCAGCACTCAACCGCGGCTTGCACTTCTTCCAGGCTCAGGAACCA
>SHZL01000052.1 GCA_009692275.1 Lysobacterales bacterium
TGGCACCAGCAACAAGGTCATTGCGGCGCCGCAGTTCCTGGTCCAGGAACTGGCGTGCGTGGCCATGGCGATGGCAGCGGCCAGCGGGAAGGAATTGCCCACCGTAATGCGCAATCTGTCTCGCTCGACAGCGCCCGCAGCGAGGCACGAAGGAATTGCTGCCAGCTTGCTGTCAGCCCAAAACGGGCTGTTGCTGCTGGGGCAGTTTGCCATGAGTCACCACGACGCGGCGGCCTTGCGGCAACTCTCAGAATGGATCGCAGCCTCCAGTAATTGCGCCCTGAACCTACTGCCCCATGGCGCCAATCCGGTGGGTGCATGGCTTGCAGGCGCCGTTCCTCACCGTACCCCGGCAGGCCGCCTGAAGCAGGCCGGATTGGACAAGAACGGAATGCTGAAGACGGAGGGCAGCACCTGGCTGCTGTGGGATTTTGAACCCGAGTACGACGCTGATAACCCTGCAGCGGTGATGGCGGCCATGAATTCTGCTGCGGCCGTGATTGCCGTGACCGCTTTTGCTTCGGATGGCATGAAGGCCGTGGCAAACGTGATTCTCCCCCTCGCACCCATTGCTGAATCGGAAGGCAGCCTGTTCAACCTGAATGGAGACTCCATTGAGTTCGCACCAGCGGGTAAAGTTTCGGGCGAGGCGCGGCCGGGTTGGAAAATACTGCGTCGCCTTGGAGATGAACTTGGGCTCGAAGGGTTTGGCCAGGTAAGCCTCAACGACCTTCAAACTGAGATGCATGCAGTGTTCAAGTCCGCTGCCGGAATTAGCCACGGAGAGAAAGAACCATCATGGCCAGGCTTGGCATCGCCACGAGCTGAGCCGGACGCGAGCTTCTACCGTGTTGGCGAGGTTCCGATGTATTCGGTGGACGCACTGTGCCGGCGCACCACTGCATTGCAGCAAACGGTGCAGGCGCAGAATCAATTTGTTGGACTGAACCCGGATGACGCAGAGCGACTGGGCCTGGTTGATGGTGGCCTGGCCAGGGTTGGACAGGGTAAGGCCTCGGTTGATCTTGAAGTCCACGTCAGTGCTGCCGTTCCCACGGGGGCGGCATGGCTGCGCAGCGCTACCTGCGCCACCAGGGAGCTGGGTTCAGCCACCGGGCCTGTGAGCGTCGAGGTGCCCAAGTGAGTGACGCCTTGCTTGAATCCTTGCTTTACATGCTCATGCTCGTGCTGAAAATCCTGGCCATCCTGGTGCCGTTGATCCTTACGGTTGCCTACTACACGTACTTCGAACGTAAGGTGATTGGCTACATGCAGATACGGCTGGGCCCCAATACCATCGGGCCTTATGGTTTGTTGCAGCCGTTTGCAGATGTGTTCAAACTCCTGCTGAAGGAGATTGTGCTACCGGAGAACGCCAACAAGTTCCTGTTCGTGCTTGCGCCGATCCTCGCTTTGGCCCCTGCGTTCGCAGCATGGGCGGTAATTCCTTTTAATGATTTCATGGTCATAGCGGATATTGATGCGGGCCTGATTTTCTTGCTGGCCATGTCCTCGCTGGGGGTCTATGGACCGATCATTGCCGGCTGGGCTTCAAATTCAAAGTATGCCTTCCTCGGCGGCCTGCGTTGCGCTGCCCAAATGGTCTCCTATGAAATCGCCATGGGCTTTTCCCTGGTTGGCGTGCTGATCATGGCGGGAACACTGAATTTGAGCCAGATCGTTTTGGCGCAGCAAGGTGGGCTGTTTGATTGGTTCTGGTTGCCATTATTCCCCCTGTTCATCATTTACCTGATTTCCGGCGTGGCTGAAACGAACCGGGCGCCGTTTGATGTGGCCGAGGGCGAATCCGAAATCGTGGCTGGCTTCCACGTGGAGTATTCAGGCGCTGGATTTGCCATCTTCTTCCTGGCTGAATACGCCAACATGATCCTGATTTCGGCTTTAACTACCATCATGTTTGCCGGTGGCTGGTTGGCGCCTTTCCAGGGAGTTCCCGGCCTGGAAAATACCTTTCTTGGCCAGGGGAGTATTTTCTGGTTCTTGTCCAAAACCGTTTTTTTCATGTTTCTCTTCCTCTGGTGGAGAGCGACATTCCCGCGTTACCGTTATGACCAGATCATGCGGCTGGGCTGGAAGGTTTTTGTCCCCATCACCATCGTCTGGGTATTGTTTGCGGCCGTGCTGGTTGTGACCGGCATGGTAGTCAAAGGGAGCTGATCATGGATCGGGTATCACGTTATTTCAAAAGCCTGATGCTGATGGAGCTTGTCAGCGGGCTGGGTGTGACGCTGAAATATTTCTTCAAACCCAAGTTCACCTTGCGTTACCCGGAGGAGAAAACACCAAAGTCTTCCCGGTTTCGCGGGCTACATGCATTGCGCCGCTACCCCAACGGAGAGGAGAGGTGCATAGCCTGTAAATTGTGCGAGGCAGTCTGCCCGGCCCTGGCTATTACCATTGAATCTACCCAGCGCGAGGATGGCACGAGGCGCACCACCAGGTATGAAATCGACTTGTTCAAGTGCATCTATTGCGGATTTTGCGAGGAGTCATGCCCGGTGGATGCCATCGTGGAAACGGATTTCCTCGAGTATCACTTTGAGAATCGCGGAGAGAACATAGTGACCAAGGAACAATTATTGGCAATCGGTGACCGTTATGAACAGAGCGTGGCCAGCAATCGCCAAAAGGATGCGGCTTACCGCTGAGTGGAGCAGGGCAGATGCCAATAGTTCAAATTGTCTTTTACGCTTTTGCGCTGGTGCTCACAGCCGCGAGCGTCATGGTCATCACGGTGCGCAATCCTGTGTATGCTGCACTGTTCCTGGTATTGGCTTTTTTCAGTTCCACGGCAATATGGATCCTTCTGGAAGCTGAATTTCTGGCCATCGTGCTGGTGCTTGTTTACGTTGGCGCGGTGATGGTGCTGTTCCTGTTCGTGGTCATGATGCTGGATATCAACCTGGCGCCGCTGAGCGAGGGGTTCATTCGTTATCTCCCTGCAGGAGTTGGGGTTGCTTCAATCATGGCAACTGAACTGATGGTGGTGCTGTGGACACGGGGGCGGTTTGACGCTGCGGCTTTTCCCATCCCTGCGCCGCACCCGCAGGGCTACAGCAATACCAAGGCGCTGGGCGAGTTGCTCTTTACCCAGTACGTATTGCCGTTTGAGGTTGCCGGCATCATCCTGCTGGTTGCCATCATTGCTGCCATTGCATTGACTTTGAGAAAGCGCACTGGCGTAAAAGCACAGAATCCCGCCAGGCAGGTAATGGTGCAGCGCGATGAACGCATGCGCGTGGTAAGCATGAAATCTGAACCCCGGCAGGATGGTTGAGGATCAGCTGTGTTGACACTAGCCCACTTTCTGACTCTCGGTGCCATCCTGTTCTGCCTCAGCGTGGCTGGCATATTCCTGAACCGCAAGAATGTGATCATCCTGTTGATGTGCATTGAATTGATGTTGCTGGCAGTGAACATGAATTTCGTTGCGTTTGCGCGGTTCCTCGGTAGCCTTGACGGGCAGATTTTCGTGTTTTTCATCCTGACCGTTGCCGCCGCTGAAGCAGCCATAGGGCTTGCCATCCTGGTGGTCTTGTTCCGTAACAGGGGCACCATCAACGTAACTGATCTCGACGAACTGAAAGGCTGACATGGCGCTGGAAACCACCTTGCTGCTGATACCCCTTCTGCCCCTCGCAGCCGCGGTGATTGCCGGCCTCATGCGCAAGCAGGTGGGCAGGGCTGGCGCCCACTGGGTGACCATACTGGGCGTGGCAGTTTCCTTCTGCCTTTCAGCATGGGTACTCTACCAACAGGTGTTCGAAGGCCTCGGGACGCAGAATATTTCTGTATATACCTGGATGGTGTCCGGTGGAATCCGCTTTGAAGTGGGTTTCCTGATCGACCATCTCACCACGTTGATAATGTGCGTAGTGACCTTTGTTTCCCTGATGGTGCATGTCTACACCATTGGTTACATGGCGCATGATCCGGGCTACCAGCGGTTTTTCAGCTACATCGCGCTGTTCACTTTTTCCATGCTCATGCTGGTTATGTCCAATAACTTCATGCAGCTGTTTTTCGGATGGGAAGCGGTGGGCCTGGTCTCTTACCTTCTGATCGGGTTCTGGTTCCAGCGGGAGTCGGCGGTTTTTGCCGGCCTGAAGGCATTTCTTGTCAACCGGGTAGGGGATTTTGGTTTCCTGCTGGGCATAGCCGGTGTGCTGTTTGCCACGGGTTCACTGGATTACTCAGAAGTATTCAGCCAGGCCCCGGAAATCGCCACGCGAACCATCAGCATCATTCCGGGGATGGAGTGGAAATTGATCACGCTGATCTGTGTTTGCCTGTTCATTGGTGCAATGGGCAAATCTGCCCAGGCGCCATTACACGTGTGGCTGCCGGATTCGATGGAAGGCCCAACGCCAATTTCAGCATTAATCCATGCAGCAACAATGGTCACGGCCGGCATCTTCATGGTGGCGAGGATGTCCCCCCTGTTCGAATTCAGCGATGCCGCACTGAGTTTTGTACTGCTGGTTGGTGCATTCACAGCGCTCGCGATGGGCCTGATCGGCATAGTGCAAAATGACATAAAGCGCGTTATCGCATATTCCACGCTGTCCCAATTGGGCTACATGACCGTGGCGCTGGGTGTATCCGCTTATTCAGCCGCGATTTTCCACCTGATGACGCACGCTTTTTTCAAGGCCTTGCTGTTCCTGGGGGCGGGCTCCGTGATCATAGCCTTGCACCACCAGCAGGACATGCGTTTCATGGGTGGCCTGCGGCGCAAAATGCCGATAACCTGGGCTACCGCCTGGATAGGTGCACTGGCCCTGGTCGGTTTTCCATTCCTGTCAGGCTTCTACTCCAAGGATGCTGTCATAGAAGCGGTCGCGGAATCTCAAAGATATGGCAGTGACCTGGCTTACTGGGCAGTGCTCCTGGGTGTGCTGGTGACTTCTTTCTACAGCTTTCGATTGCTGTACCTGACATTCCATGGTGAACCGCGCTACCGCGTGGATCATTCGGCCGGCGAACATCCGCCCGACGGGGTGTTGCACCAAGAAGCGCATGAGTCGCCATGGGTAGTAACAGTGCCACTTATCCTGCTGGCCATTCCGTCTGTCATCATTGGTTATTTAACCATCCAGCCCATATTGTTTGGCGGCTGGTTGAACGATTCCATTTCAGTGCAGGCGCAAAACGATGTAATCGCGGACCTTGCCCACAATTTTCATGGCGCGTCGGCGATGGCGATTCACGCACTTGGCACGGAGCCGTTCTGGCTGATGATGACGGGATTTGCTTTGGCGACATTCATTTACCTGTTCAGGCCCTCCGTGGCTGAAACCCTGGAACGTGGCATGCCCGGCTTGTACCGGTTTGTGCTGAACAAGTACTACATTGATGAGTTATACCAGGCCGTCTTTGTCCGGCGGGCCGTCCAGATTGGGAAGGTCCTGTGGGAAAAGGCGGATGCTGGGCTGATCGATGGTGTACTGGTCAACGGCTCCGCCCGGTTGGTGGGTGCGGTGGCAGGCCGGATACGCTTGTGGCAAACCGGTTACCTGTTTCAGTATGCTTTTGCCATGATCATTGGGCTGATTGGCATCCTGGCTATCTGGGTTGTGTATTGATGAAGAGGTGGAACTGACATGCAATCCACCTGGCCTACACTGAGCCTGCTGATCTGGATACCCATAGCGGGCGGTTTACTGGCTGCCGCCCTGGGTGAACGCAAAGCGTCCCACGCACGCTTGCTTGCCCTTGCAGTTTCACTGCTGACTTTTGTGCTGAGCATTTCCCTGCTCACGGGCTTTGATCGCAGCACCGCGAACATGCAATTCCTCGAAAACAAGGCCTGGATCGAGTACTTCCGGATCAACTATTTCCTTGGAGTGGATGGCTTTTCAGTTCCGCTCATCTTCCTGACGACGTTTTTCGGTGTGCTGGTGGTGATCGCAGGATGGGAGGTCATCCGTACCCGCGTACACCAGTACATGGCGTCTTTCCTGGTCATGGAAGGACTCATGGTTGGCGTGTTTTCAGCGCTGGATGGCTTTTTGTTCTACGTTTTCTTCGAGGCCATGCTGATTCCGATGTTCCTGGTGATTGGCATGTGGGGCGGGCCTCGCCGTGTTTACGCCACGGTCAAGTTTTTCCTTTATACATTCCTCGGTTCAGTTTTCATGTTGGTTGGCCTGATTTATCTGTATACGCAGTCGGGTACCTGGTCGATTCCGGAATGGCAGGGCCTGCCGCTGGGAATCACGGCCCAGACCTGGTTATTCCTGGGCTTCCTTGCAGCATTTTCAGTCAAGGTTCCAATGTGGCCGGTGCACACATGGTTACCGGATGCACATGTGGAAGCACCAACCGGGGGTTCAGTGATACTGGCGGCCATCATGCTGAAAATCGGTGGCTATGGATTCATACGTTTCAGCTTGCCTATAACGCCGGATGCCAGCAACTCGCTGGATTGGCTGATTATCATGCTGTCCCTCATTGCCGTCGTGTATATCGGCTTTGTTGCCCTGGTCCAGCAGGACATGAAAAAGCTGATTGCCTATTCATCCATCTCCCACATGGGGTTCGTGACCCTGGGATTGTTCATCGCGTTTGCGATCTTCCGCCACGGGGTGGGCAGCAATGCTGCCGCGCTGGGTGTTGAAGGCGCCATGGTACAAATGATTTCTCACGGTTTTGTTTCGGGTGCGCTGTTCCTCTGCGTTGGGGTGCTGTACGACCGCTTGCACAGTCGCATGATCCTGGATTACGGCGGCGTGGCAGACTCGATGCCGTGGTTCGCAACCTTTGCCGTGCTCTTTTTCATGGCAAATGCAGGCCTGCCCGGGACCAGCGGATTTGTCGGCGAATTCATGGTCATCCTGGCCGCCTTCAACGCTAATTTCTGGTATGCCTTCCTTGCAGGCCTGACCCTCATCCTGGGGGCTGCCTATAGCCTGTGGTTGGTCAAGCGGGTGATATTCGGTGCGGTGAAGAGCAGGGAAGTGGCGGCATTGAAAGACATAAACCGTCGCGAGGCACTGATTCTGGGCAGCGTGGCGGTTGCAGTGATCATGGTGGGATTGTGGCCTCAGCCGCTGGTAGACCTGATGCACGCCTCGGTAAATAACCTCCTGGCGCACATTCAGCAATCCAAAATTCCTGCCGCAACAATAGCTACTGCAGGCATGTGAGGATGAGTTTGCAATGAACGTGTCGAACATCTTGCTGGCCGCACCTGAAATATGGGTGTTTACCATGGCCTGCGTCATCCTGCTGGTTGACCTGTTCTTGCGCGAAGAGAGACGCGGGATCATTCAACTGCTGGCCATGGCCACGGTAATTTTTGCGGGCTTCATTACCATGCGCGCAGAGTACGTTCACGATGGAACCTTCATCGCGACGGCGTTCAATGACAGTTTCCTGCGTGATCCCATGGGTGACGTGCTGAAATTGTTTACTTACTTCATCGTGGCACTCGTGTTTGTTTACGCGAAGTCCTATTTGCGCCAGTTCAACATGTTTCGAGCGGATTTTTACACGCTTTCGCTGTTCGCGTTGCTCGGCATCATGTTGCTAATTTCAGCGAACAGCCTGCTAATGATTTACCTGGGGCTGGAGTTAACCTCGCTTTCCACCTATGCCCTGGTGGCATACGACCGGGATTCGAGCCGGGGCTCCGAGGCGGCCATGAAGTATTTTGTCCTCGGATCGATGGCGTCGGGGATGTTGCTCTACGGCATGTCAATGATATACGGAGCAACCGGCAGCCTTAACCTTGACGCCATTGGCGCTGCGGTGAGCAGTGACAAGCGTGATGACCTGGTCCTGGTGTTCGGGCTGGCCTTCCTGGTCGTAGGTCTGGCGTTCAAGCTGGGCGTGGTGCCGTTTCACATGTGGATTCCGGATGTGTACGAAGGCGCACCTGCAGGAGTCACCCTCTTCATTGCAGCGGTGCCAAAAATGGCAGCCTTCGCGATGGCCTTTCGACTGTTGCAAACCGGATTGGGTGAATTACATGCGGACTGGCAGCAAATGCTGGCGGTGCTCTCGGTGTTGTCCATTGTGCTGGGGAATGTTGCCGCCATTGCCCAGACCAATATCAAGCGGATGCTGGCGTACTCGACCATTTCGCACATGGGCTTCATTCTGCTGGGTTTCGCGCCCGGCACGGGTGCAGGTTATGGTGCTTCCATGTATTACGTCATGGTCTACTCACTGATGACAGCCGCGGCATTTGCCACCATCATCCTGCTATCCTCGCGGGGTGTGGAGGCGGAACACCTGGATGATTTCAAAGGGCTCAATCAACGCAACAGCTGGTATGCAGCAGTCATGGCCATGGTGATGTTCTCCATGGCAGGCGTGCCGGTTTTTGTTGGTTTTTTTGCCAAGTGGCTGGTTATCCAGGCAACCCTGGAGGCCGGTATGCTATGGCTGGCTGTTGTTGCAGTGGTCTTCTCTGTCGTGGGGGCTTTCTACTACCTGCGAGTTGTCAAGCTCATGTATTTTGACGATCCGGAAACCGAGGTGCCGATCAGTGCAACCCTGGATTTCAGCCTGGCCTTGTCGCTAAATGGAGTCCTGGTGATTGGCCTGGGCATTTTCTCCGGCCCGCTGATTGCCGTGTGCATGCGGTCGTTTGCGGCATGAAAAAGGGTTCGCCTGGCTTGATTTCAGTGGCGGCTTGATTCCGCGGATATCGACCTCAGGTAGTAACAAAGGGCATGCATGAGCCCTTGTATTAGCAAGGCGGAGTCTATATGATTTGCGGCCTACTGATGCGGGGTGGAGCAGTCTGGCAGCTCGTCGGGCTCATAACCCGAAGGTCGCAGGTTCGAATCCTGCCCCCGCTACCAGTTTTATGAAAGAAGGCCCCGCGGGGCCTTTTTGATCTGCCGGCAGGCTCTTGCTTCCGGCCTGAATGCGCACTTGCGACACAATGGAAAATGCAATGATTTTATGATTTCGCATTGAACCGTGGTAAGCCGTGAACGTAACGGAAACCATGGGCTTGTTCCGGAAGGATTCCGGTATGGGTAGATGGTCGCGAGGGGCTGGTGTGCCCTTTTTTTGTGCCCGGAAAATGTGATTTTCGGTCAAACGGAGTTGAGTTTGAACGTAACAAAACTGACAGAACTATTGCAGCCGCTGGTGACGGACCTGGGCTACGAGTTTGTCGGACTGGAATACAGCGGTAACCCGAAGAACCCGGCGTTGGTGCTGTACATTGATAAACCGGCAGGCATTGCGGTTGAAGATTGCGAACAAACCAGTCGCGAGGTGGCAGCACTTCTCGACGTGGAAGACCCCATTCCAGGACATTATGTGCTGGAAGTGTCATCGCCTGGATTGGACCGGCCCCTGTTCACCGTCGGGCAATTCGAGCAATTCACCGGGGAGTTGGTGCAGGTGACTTTGTTTGCACCACAGGATGGCAGAAGAAAATTCAAGGGCCGCATCCTCGGTGTGCAGGCCGAGCAGGTTTTGATAGAGCAGGATGGCGTGGAAGTCACACTGAAACACGGCAATATTGCCAAGGCGCGACTGGTGCCCGACTACGACAGCATTTTTGCTGCAAAAAGTTGAACCCGGTTTGCGAAAACTGAATTGATGAACGGACAGAGAGACGAATCACGATGAGTAAAGAGATTCTGCTGGTTGTGGATGCAGTTTCCAATGAAAAAGGCGTCAGCAAAGACGTCATTTTCGAAGCCCTGGAAGCGGCGCTGGCATCTGCGGCACGTAAGCTCACCGACGATGAGCGGGATGTGCGCGTGACGATTGATCGTGCTACCGGCGATTACGCAACTTTTCGTCGCTGGCAGGTTCTGGTGGATGATGCAGAGATCGAATTCGCGGAAAGCCAGTTGTTGCTGGGCGAAGCGAAGAAGATAAATCCGGAAGTCGAGGTTGGCGGGTTTATCGAAGAGCCGATGGAAAATGCAGAATTTGGCCGCATCGCGGCACAGACCGCAAAACAGGTAATCGTTCAGCGCGTTCGTGAAGCGGAGCGCGCGCAGGTGGTTAAGGCATACAGCAACCGCACTGGCGAACTGGTGAATGGCATTGTCAAGCGGGTGGAGCGTGGCAACGTTTACATCGACCTGGGAGGCAACGCAGAGGCCTTCATTTCCCAACGCCATATGATCCAGGGGGAAACCGTGCGCCCCGGTGAGCGTTTGCGCGCTTATCTTTTTGAAGTGCGGGAAGAGGTGCGGGGTCCGCAGTTGTTTGCCAGCCGCACGATAGTTGAATTCCTGGTTGCACTGTTTGAGCTGGAGGTCCCTGAAATAGGCCAGGAACTCATTTCCATCATGGGTGGAGCGCGGGACCCTGGACGGCGTGCAAAAATTGCTGTGCGGTCGAATGATCGCCGCACAGATCCCATTGGTGCCTGCGTGGGCATGCGTGGTTCAAGAGTCCAGGCGGTTTCCAATGAGCTGGCAGGCGAGCGGATCGACATCATTCTTTGGGATGAAAATCCGGCGCAATTTGTCATCAACGCGATGGCTCCTGCTGAAGTCGCCTCCATTGTGATGGACGAAGAGAAGCAATCAATGGACATAGCAGTGGAAGAATCAAACCTTTCGCAGGCGATTGGCCGCGGCGGTCAGAATGTTCGACTGGCCAGTGAATTGACCGGCTGGTCCCTGAACGTCCTCACCATTGAACAGGCCGTACAGAAAAGTGAAGAGGAGTCCCGCTCAATCCTGGAGCGCTTCATGCAGCGGCTGGATGTTGGCGAGGATGTGGCAAGCATCCTGGTGCAGGAAGGTTTCAGCAATATCGAAGAAGTCGCCTACGTTCCCGAATCAGAATTGATGGAAATCGAAGAATTCGACGAAGAAATGGTGCAGGAAATCCGTCGTCGTGCACGCGATGCCCTGCTGACTCAAATGATCGCGAAGGAAGAGGTTCTGGATGAGAACAAGCCGGCTGCTGACCTGATCGAACTGGAGGGCATGACCGAGCGACTGGCATACCGGCTGGCTGAAAAAGGGGTCCGCACCCAGGAAGACCTGGCGGAGCTCGCGGTGGATGAACTGACAGAATATGATGAAATGACCGACGAAGCCGCGGCTGCATTGATCATGGCCGCCAGGGCACCCTGGTTTGCAGAAGAGAACGAATAATAGCCAGCTGGTTTCCCCGGGTTGAGTAAGGAGCAAATTATGTCGAACGCAAGTGTTGCCCAATTAGCCGAAGTGCTGGGTGTAGATATTGGCAAATTAATTGCGCAGCTCAAGGATGCCGGCATCGAGGCGACTTCCGGCGAAGACGCTGTATCCAATGAGGATAAGAAAAAGCTGCTTGCGTACTTGCGCGCCAGCCATGGCAAGGCTGCCAGCGATGCCACCGCACCCAGGAAAGTGACGCTGAAGCGCAAATCGGTCAGCGAGCTGCGCGTACCCGGAACCGGGCCACGCGCCAGGGCTACTGCCCGCACGGTAAATGTCGAAGTCCGGAAGAGCCGCACGTACGTTAAGCGCGAAGTTGTGCAGGAACAGTCTGGGGCTGAATACTCGGACCGGGAAGAAGCGAGGAGAATACTCGAGCAATCACGTGCCGAGCGCACAGAAGAGGAAAAGCGTCTGGCGGATTCGGCGGATAAGACTCGCCAGCAGCGCGAAGAAGAACAGCGCAAAACTGAAGACGAGCTGGCAAAAAAGGCTGCTGAAGACAAGCTGCGCCTGAAGGAAGAAGAGCGTTTGCGTGAGGAGGCAACCCGCCGGCGTGATGCTGATCTTGAGCGCCAGCGCGAAGAAGAACGCACTCGAAAAGTGGCAGACGATCAGCGTCGCCGCGACAAGGACAAGGGGAAAGCGCCTACCCGCTATGGCCGCCAGGAGCTGCATGTCGCCGAGGGGACCGTGGCTCGCCGCCGCAGCAAACCAGCGCTGCGGGCCAAGCCAGCCGGTCGGGCAGCGGAACACGGGTTTTCGCGCCCGACAGCGCCAATGACCAAGGAAGTATTCCTGCCTGAAGCCATTACGGTTGCCGAACTGGCCAAGCAGATGTCCGTCAAGGCCGGCGAAGTCATCAAGGCCCTGATGCATCTGGGCATGATGATGACGATAAACCAGAGCATGGACCGTGATACTGCGACTCTCGTTGTTGAGGAAATGGGCCACACTGCCGTGGCCGCCGACGCCAGGGATGTCGAACAGGAACTGGCCGCTGAAGATGTTGAAGAACTTACCGGCGAACAGGTTGCCCGGCCGCCGGTCGTCACCGTCATGGGTCATGTAGACCACGGCAAGACTTCCTTGCTGGATTATATCCGCCAGGCGCGCATTGCAGAG
>SHZL01000053.1 GCA_009692275.1 Lysobacterales bacterium
GCGCCCCAGTTGCTCGAATGCCTGGACGGTACCTACGTCAGGGAATTTCTTGATTCAATCGACTGAGAACAGCAGGCTTTGAATTCCGATCTGGCCACCCTCAGGCTACAGGCAACATCGCTGGGCGATTTGCTGCTGCAAGCAGCTGACGCTCATCCTGATCGCACCGCCATCATTTTGTCTGACCGGCGCAGCAGTTATGCCGAAATCCGTGATGCGGCCATAAGCAAGGCATTGAGCCTGCAGGCCCTGGGTATCGGGCCGGGTGATCACATCGGCCTGCTGCTGCCCACGGGCATGGATTTTATTGAAACCCTGTTTGCCGCCTCGCTCATTGGCGCTGTCACCGTGCCCATCAACGCCCGCTACATGCCTCCGGAACTGGCCTATGTAGTGGAAAACGCTGACCTCAAGATCCTGCTGACCACGGACAAGATTGCCGAAGCAGTTAACTTCGTGGAGCGCCTGAATCTCGCTTTCCCCGAACTGCAGCAGGCCGATCCGAACCGGCTGAACCTCAGCCGTGCCCCACTGTTACGCAATATCGTCCTGTTCGGTGATACCCGCGCAGCCGGGATGTTGACGGAACAGCAGTTTGCACAGCTGGCAAGCCCGGCATTGGGAAACCATGGCGACCTGGCACGCCTGCACCTGCGGCGTTTGCAGGTACGTCTTGGCAGCACGGCGCTGATCCTGTACACCTCCGGCACCACGGCTAATCCCAAAGGTTGCATGATTTCCCACGAAGCCATCGTGCGCAACAGCGTGGCGCTGGCGGATCGCTACCAGCTCACCGGCGAGGACAGCTTCTGGTCGCCTTTGCCCATGTTCCATATTGCCGCCATTCTTCCGATGACCGCGATCATTGCCAAGGGCGGCACCTATGTGACCACCGGATATTTCCGCGCCGGCGAAGCACTGCAGATGATGGAACGGGAAAAAGTCACGGCGACGTATCCGTGTTTCTGGACCATCATGTCCGACCTGGTGGACCATCCGGATTTTGAGAAGACCGACCTCTCGCGCATCAAGCTGATGAATGCCAACTTCGCGGTGCAGCCGCCGGAAATCGGCAAGAAAATGAAGAAAGCGCTGCCGAACGCCATTTTCGTCGGTACCTTTGGCATGACCGAAACGGCCGGGACCGTTTCAACCAGCCGGCTGGACGATAGCGAAACGCAAAGATTCACCCGACTCGGCACACCCTTGTCGGGCATGGAAGTGCGCGCAGTGAACCCGGAAACCGGCGAAGACGTGGCCCAGGGAGAAAAGGGTGAAGCCTGGATTCGCGGTTACAGCACCTTCACGAAATACTACAAGGCGCCGGAGAAAACTGCCGAAGCCCTGGATGCCGATGGCTGGTTCCATTCCGGCGATCTCATTTCCATCGACGCAGATGGCCAACTGATGTTTCATGGCCGGCTGCGCGACATGCTCAAAGTCGGCGGTGAAAACGTGGCTGCCGTCGAGATTGAAAGCTGCCTGCAGCAGCATGCGGCGGTAAAGCTGGCACAGGTAGTGGGGATTCCCCATCCGCGGCTGATCGAAGTGCCGGCCGCTTTCATTGAGCTGGAGCCGGGCAGCACTGCCACTGAGGAAGAGCTGATAGGTTTCTGCAAAGGCAAAATTGCGGGATTCAAGGTTCCCCGTTATGTCCGTTTTGTCTCGCAGTGGCCGACGTCCTCCACCAAGATCCAGAAGTTCCGCTTGCAGGAACAACTCAGGACAGAGCTGGGCTTGTAGAGGAAAAATGCAATGGTGACTTTTATTGCCACTCTCCAGGTCGCCGCCGGGCGGGAAAAGGAATTCGAGAAACTCCAGATCGAGTTGTCAGAAATTGCCCACCGCGAAGAACAAGACCTGCTGGTTTACGATGTCATCCGTCACAAAGAAAAGCCGCGCACCTACGTGGTCTACGCCCGGTTCCGGGACCAGGCGGCCTTTGAATTCCATCAGCAGGCCGATTTCCACCAGCGCCTGGTGCCGCCCATCCTCGCCTGCGTGGAAGGGGCGATGGACCTGCAGTTTTACGACTGGAAAGGCTGACCAGCGCCCGTTTTTCCGGCCCTACTTCTTAGGCCCAATGGCCAGTAGCACATTGCCGGGCATGTGGTTGTACAGCCCGTAACCCGAATTCACATACATCATGCCGTCGGCCACGATAGCGCCGCCACCACTGAACGACCCGCCCCGGGCTGTTGCACCCGACACGGTAGAGAAATCCTTGAGTGTATCCAGTTCCCACAGAATGCTTCCGTCGTCTGCTGAGTACCCACGCAGGCGGCCATCCATGTGGCCGGCGATGACGGCGCCGGGTATGGCAATAATGGCCTGCGCGATGCCTGGATCACAGTCCGCGAGGTCACCGCATACGTCCGGTGCGGGCGTGGACCACAGCAAGTTGCCGGTCGCGGCATCGACCGCATACAGTCCTGGTTTGGCCGGGTTTGTCTGGCCGTAGCGAGCCACGTCCTCGGGGTAGAACATGTCGTTGATGGGCACGTAGATGCGGGTGCCTTCAGCCGCCATGCCGAAGTACACGCCGCCTTGCAGGCCCCCTCGGCCGACCTGGTTTTTCCACAGTGTTGCACCGCTGTCGGGATCAATGCCGACTACAGCTCCGGATTTTTGCCCTCCAACCAGCACCTCCTTGCCATCCGGCAAAGCCACGAGTATCGGGGATGCGGCAAAATCGTAGTCCGGTCCATTCTCCTTCGGGCAGTTGGCGGGGTTGGTGGTGAATTCGCTGAGGCAACCGGTGTTCCAGGCATCACCAGTGGTTTGCTGGCTGGTCCAGATCCGCTCGCCGGTGGCCAGGTCGAAGGCCATCAGGGCATCCGAGTTTTCATCGGCAGGCGACGAGTAATTCTCGCCGGAGCCTACGTACACGCGCCCGCGCTTGAGATCCACCGTGGGACTGGCCCACACCGGCGCTCCGGAAGGCGCAAGTATCGCCGTGCCTGCACTGGTGTTGCCCGCATTCACCGGCTCATCCGGTATCGAATAAGACTTCCACAGTTGTTCGCCGGTCCTGGCATTGAGCGCCACCACGGAGCCGCGGAAGGTGCAGCAGGAATAAGCGGCGTCAAGCGCTGCCACTACTTCCAGGGAAGATACCGGAACAAACAGGCGGTCGCCGGACAGTGCAGGCGCACCGGTTACGGTGGCGTCGCGATGATCGTCGACCCGGGTCTTCCAGCGCAATGCGCCAGTTCTGGCACTGACCGCATAAACGCGCGCCAGCAGATCCCCGAAATACAAAGTGGGATCCGCATTCGCGTCATCCGGAGCCCAGGGGGATATGACGAGGGCCGTGCGTACTTCGGCGGAAGCGCGGAAAGACCAGCGCAGGCAGCCGGTTTTCGCATCCAGGGCACGCACTGTGCCATCCTGGCTGCCAAAGTAAATCGCGCCGCCGCCGTAGGCCGGTTGCGACCTGGCCTTGATGGAATTGGGATAGGCAAAGGCCCATTTCACTTCCAGTTTCGCTACATCCGCCTTGCCCAGACCACCGGATTCCGCCGGCTGGAAGCGGGTGTTCCCCGGGTCGACACCCCAGCCGGTCGAAACCGGGGTCAGCGTGGCATCAAATCCATGTGCCGCGTCGCAGGCAGGTGGAGACGGTGGTTCCGCGAGATCGCCCATTTTTTGCCCGCTGAGGTATTCGGCGATGGCCACCCGACCATCGGCGTCGATGGCGGCGGCCTGTTCGGACATCAGGCCGCCGTTGAGCGCGTTGAGGATGTTGGCGGGCCCCAGCATGCTGATAAAGAGTCGACTCGGCGCCTTGTAGATGACCTGGTCGTGGCACTGCGAGCAATGGGCAAGGTACAGCGATTCACCCGGTGCGGGGGCTTCACCCGCTGAGGGCGCCGCGGGCGTCGCTTCAGCCACGCTGTTTGCGGTTTCTGCATTGTCTTCCGCCGCTGGTGCGGAAGTGCCAGCGCTATCGCCAGGGGAACATGCCACGGTGAACAGCGCAACAAGCAGGGCAACAAGCAGGGCAACAAGCGGTGCTTTGGGGATCAGGGGCCAGTTGGTCTTCATGTCAAAACTCCGGGTCTGTGCAAGGGGTAACCAGTCCTTCCATCCGCGCGGGATTTCAGGCTGTTGATGGGTAAATCCGGTCATCATTCTGTGCTTTCGTGCGCAACCAGTTGGAAGGATTCAAATCTGCCGTGGTTTTGCAACTCAGCGTGTCACACAGGGAGACAAAAGCACTCAGCCCCATGGTATCGATATAGGAAAGGACGCCGCCGGTATAGCTGGGAAAACTCCAGCCCAGGATCGAGGCCAGGTCGGCCTTGACCGGGTCCGTCAATCCCTCTTCCCAACATCCGGCTGCGGCCAGGGCCTGTGAGCACAGCAGCCTCTGCCTGACTGCCACATAGGTCGGCTCGGCAAAAGCTGGCTCGGCAGAGGCCGGGGTTGCGAAGTCAGCCGGAGTGGCGCGGGAAGCATCACCCGCAGAACGTTCATGCGCCATGGCCAATGGGCCTTGCGGCAGGCCAACTGCAAATGCGGCGTTGTCGATCACTGCAGGCTTCACGCCTTCCGCCAGCAAGGCGTTTCCCTGCTGGATGTATGCGTGTTCGCAGCGCTGCTGCAAGGCCTGCGTACCCGGTTCGGCGATGAGTTGTTCACGAGTGGTCTTGCCTTTGTTGATGAACAGCGTGCGAATCAGGTTGCGCGCCACCGGGTCCCGTGTCAGGGCGGAAAATTCACGGGTCTCTATTTTCAGCGCCTCGTCCATGGATAAAACGGTAGTGCCGTTGAACAGGCAGCGCAATGCGGCGATCGGGGCCGGGTAATTGTGCCGGTAATCCGCGCTGACCCGGCCGGTTAGCTGCTGGAACAGCCGGCCAATATTCATGTCATTCAGGCCGGATCCCCCTGGCACCTGGTAGCCCTTGCGGTCCCAGGGTTGCTGTGGATTGCCGCCTTGCAGCACCCACTCCTCGGCGGCAGAAACCAGGTCTGCTGCGGCTACTACTTTATGCACGATACCCATTTGCAGAGCTTCAGCCGGACTGAGGCGCTTGCTGCCAAGTATCAGTGCAGATGCCTGCTTGAGACCGATCAGGCGCGGTAAGCGCTGGGTGCCACCCCCGCCGGGTAACAGGCCAAGGCTCACTTCGGGCAGACCCAGCAGGATTTTTTCATCATCCGCCACCACGCGGAAATGGCAGGCAAGCGCCAGTTCGAGGCCACCGCCGAGCGCCGTGCCATTGATTGCCACAGCGACCGGCTTGCCGCAGGTTTCCAGCTTGCGCAAGGACTCGGTAAAGGTGCGCGACTGGGTATAGGCCTCAGCAGCAGTGCGGTGCAGGTCGTAGTAGCGCACGATGCGATTGAGATCGCCACCGGCCATGAAGGAAGATTTGCCCGAATGGATCACCGCGCCCCGGGCTTTCTCATGGGCCGCAAGCAGCGCCGCAACCGCACCGATCTCGCGGTGCAGTTCGGGCGTTAAAACGTTGACCGGCCTGTCCTTGACATCGATGCTAATGAACGCCACGCCATTGTCGGCAAGACGGTAAGCCAAAGTTTGAAAAAGGGGGGCTTGCATTACATGCGCTCAATGATCGTTGCAGTGCCCATGCCGGCCCCTACGCACAGGTTAACCAGGCCGGTGCCAAGACCCCGGCGCTCCATCTCGTCGAGCAGGGTGCCAAGGATCATGACCCCGGTAGCGCCAATCGGGTGACCCATGGCAATGGCGCCGCCATTGACGTTGATCTGGTCCAGCGGCACGTTCATTTCCTGCATGAACAGCAACACCACGGAGGCAAACGCTTCGTTGAGTTCGAACAGGTCAATGTCTGAGCGCTGCATGCCGGCTTTCTTCAGCGCCAGTTGAGCGGAGGGCGTGGGCCCGGTCAGCATGAGCGTGGGATCCGTGCCCACCGAGGCGCAGGCACGAATGCGCGCACGGGGTCTGAGCCCCAGCTTCGCGCCCATTGCAGCGGAACCGATCAGGGCGCCGCCGGCCCCGTCCACGATGCCGCTGGAATTGCCAGCAGTATGATTGTGCTGGATGTGTGCAACTTCCGGGTACTTGAGAATGGCCTGTTGATCGAAACCCATGTCGCCGATGGCAGTGAAAGCCGGGGGCAGGGCAGCCAGTGACTCCATGGTGGTGCGCGGACGCATGGCCTCATCCCGGTCCAGCAGTGGCATGCCGATTGAATCCAGCACGGGTATGACCGAACGGGCGAAATGCCCGGCGTCCCAGGCAGCGCCGGCACGCTGTTGGCTGGCAACTGCATAGGCATCAAGGTCACTGCGGGAGAAACCGTGCAGGGTGGCAATCAGGTCAGCAGCGATACCCTGGGGTACGAAGTAAATCTTGTAGGCCAGGGATGGATCAGAAGACCATGCGCCCCCCGAAGAGCCAATGGGGACGCGCGACATGCTCTCCACGCCACATGCAATGACGAGCTCGCACTGCCCGGAGGATACCTTGGCGGCAGCGAGGTTGACGGCTTCCAGCCCAGACGAACAGAAGCGGTGGATTTGCTGGCCCGGGACGGTACAGGCATAGTCGGCGGCGAGGCAGGCGGAGCGGCCAATGGCGCTGCCCTGCTCACCTATGGGCGAACCGCATCCGGCAATCACGTCCTCCACCAGCGCGGTGTCCAGTGCGTTGCGCTCACGCAACTGCATCAATACCTGCGCCAGCAGGTCGACTGGCGCAACGCTGTGCAAGGCGCCATCCGGCCGGCCCTTGCCGCGCGGCGTTCTCAGGTGATCAAAAATATAGGCTTCATTCATTGCGCTGTTGACTCGGCAGGCTGGCCTGTCGGGGAAAGCCTGCAGAATTGCGTGATTCCTTCTAAAAAAACAGGCCCAAAAAATAGGCCTTTGGCAGGGCTGTCGTGGCTTGACAGATAAGCTATCATAGTTTTTGTATAAAGTTCAAAATCCGGGTTCAAAATCGGGTTAATTTCAAATCTGCTGCAGGAGAGAGAGCCAATGCAGTTGAAGGACAAGGTAGCCATTGTCACCGGGGGTGCATCGGGACTTGGACGGGCGACGGTCGAGAGATTGTTTGCGGAAGGGGCCCGGGTCGCCATCTTCGACCTCAATGAAGAACAGGGGAAATCCCTGGCGAGCACGCTCGGCGCCGGTGCCATGGCCTGCACCGTCAATGTTACGGACGATGATTCCATTGCCGCTGGAATCGAGCAGGTCATGCAGCAATTCGGGGCCATCCATATTTGCGTGAATTGTGCTGGCCGCGGCGGCGGTGCTACCAAGACCCTGGGCAAGGGCGGGCGCTTTCCCATGAAGCTGTTCCGCGACGTCATCAATATCAACCTGGTCGGCACCTTCAGTGTGCTCAGCCAGGCCGCGGAGAAAATGGCTGCAAACGAGCCCGGCAAGGATGGGGAACGCGGCGTGATCATCAATACCTCATCCATTGCCGCCTACGACGGCCAGAAAGGCCAGGTTGCCTATGCAGCCAGCAAGGGCGGCTTGATCAGCCTGACACTGCCGGTGGCACGCGATCTGGCCTATTACGGGATCCGCATAGTCACCATTGCTCCCGGCGTATTTGAAACACCCTTGCTCGGCGTCATGGCGCCGGAGGTGAAGCAGGGCCTGGCGCGCGATATTCCATTTCCTGCCCGCCTGGGCGCCGTGACGGAATTTGCCCTGCTGGCGCAACACGTTGTTGAGAACATTTACCTGAACGGTGAAACCATCCGGCTTGATGCCGCCCTGAGGATGTCCTGATGACCCCTTCGATGAACGACCCCAATGTCATTAATGAAGCGCGGACAGACGTGCTGCGCCTGATGAATGAATACTGCTATCGCATTGACCGTGGCGATCTCGCGGGATTCGCCGCGCTGTTTGACAGCGGTTCCTTTGGCATCATTGGCGACCCGTCCGGCCCCATCACTGGCCGCAAAGCCATGCTGGATATGTTGCAGAACGTCACCCTGTACAACGGCAAACCGCAGACCAAGCATGTCATGAGCAATGTGCAGATTGATATTGCGGCATCGGGTACGGAGGCAAAGGCTGAAAGTTACATCATCGTATTCCAGGCCCTGCCGCCGGATTTCCCCATGCAGGCCATATTTGGCGGCCACTACTTCGACCGCTTCGTCAAGAAGGGCTTGGGAAAGGGCCGGGACTGGATGTTCGTCAGCCGGGAAATATCCCCTGACCTGATTGGTGATTTGAGCCGTCACCGCGCGGACATGGCCTGAAGCTCCGTGAGCTGCATTCAAAGGAGGCGGACGATGATCAGATTGCCGGTTTTGTCGTTACCCCTGTTGTTCGGGCTGATTACGGTGGCCCCGGCGCACGCTTCCACGGCCACATTCAGCGCTGAGCAGGCAGCACGCGGCAAGGAAATCTTTGACCGGCAGTGCGCCGAATGCCACCACATGACGCTCAAGGGGTCGGGCCATGGGCCGGAACTGGCCGGGCCGAATTTCATGGCGAAGTGGCAGAACCAGGCGGTCAGTGACCTGATCAAATTCACCAGTCGCACCATGCCTCCCGGCAGCCCGGGCTCTCTGCCCGAAGCCAGCTATGCTGACCTTGTGGCCTATATGCTGAAAACGAACGGCGCTGCAGCAGGGGATACAGCCCTGCAAGCGGACACCGCGCTGGTCGTTGGTGCAGCGGTATTGGGTGCAGATTGGGATCCGGAAAAAACCGGCACCACCCCAGCCGCAGCCAAGGCGGCTTTTGCAAGCTGGTCCGGCGCGGCAACCATTGCTCAGGCTGCCAAAGAGGCTTCCGGCTTCGTCAACAAGACCGTTACCGGCTATCAAGCCGTCAGCAAAGAGATGTTGCGCGATCCGCCCCCACAGGACTGGCTCAATTGGCGCCGTACCCTGGATGGCCAGGGCTATAGCCCGCTGGACCAGATCAACCGCGACACTGTGCGTGACCTGAAGCTGGCATGGGTACTAACCATGCACGAGGGCAGCAACCAGACCACGCCGCTGGTGCATGACGGCGTCATGTACCTGGTCAATCCCGGTAACATGGTGCAGGCGATTGATGCGGCAAACGGCGACCTGATCTGGGAATATGCCTATCCCTTCCCGCCCGAGTCAGAAACTTTGGGAGGTCCCACGCGCAACATAGCGATCTACCAGGACCGGATTTTCATGGCAACCTACGATGCCGCCCTCATTGCCCTGGATGCCCGCACCGGGAAATTATTGTGGAGAAAGGTGAAGGCCGACTACACCAAGGGCTATACCCACACCAGCGGCCCGGTCATTGCGGGCGGTGTGGTGATCAGCGGCATCAATGGCTGCGAACGATTCAAGCCGGAAGGTTGTTTCATCACCGGCCATGATCCGCAAACCGGCGAGGAGCTATGGCGCACTTCAACCATTGCGCTGCCGGGAGATCCCAACGATGCGACCTGGGGGGATATTCCGGTCAATCTGCGCGCCGGTGGCGATACCTGGATTCCGGGAAGTTACGATCCGCAACTGGATCTCTTCTACATCGGCACTTCGCAGGCCAAGCCCTGGGTAGCGGCCAGTCGCGGCATGTCTCCGCTGGATGCCGCGCTGTACACCAACGCTACCCTGGCGCTGAATCCGCACACCGGCAAAATTGTTTGGTACTACCAGCACATCTCCGGTGAAACCCTGGACATGGAAGTGGGCTTCGAACGGGTGCTGGTGGATCATGCCGGCCAGCAGTGGGTGGTCACCGTAGGTAAGGATGGAATTCTGTGGAAGCTCGACCGGAAATCCGGCGAGTTCGTGGATTTTACCGAAACCAGTTTCCAGAATATTTTTGAACCGCTGAACAAGGAAACCGGGCGTTTGCACTACCGCCAGGACATCATTGATGCCGGTATCGGTGATCCCATGTCGGCCTGCCCCAGCATTTATGGCGGGCACAACTGGCAGGCCACGGCGTACAACCCGGATACCCATGCCCTGATCATTCCCCTGCACCAGCTGTGCGTGGAGATGGTGGGGCGCGAAGTGCAGATGGTCGAGGGCTATGGCGGCTACGGCGGCGAGTCGCGGGTATTCGAGATGCCGGGCAGCAACGGAATGCTGGGCAGGCTGACGGCCTGGGACGTAGTCACCATGAAAGAACTGTGGAACCACGAACAACGGGCCATGTTTCTTACCGCGGTGTTGACTACTGCCGGAGGCCTGGCATTCGTGGGCGATGTGGATCGTTACTTCAATGCGTTTGATGTGGCTACGGGCAAGGTGTTATGGCAAGCCCGGCTGGGATCCGCCCTGCACGGTTTTCCCATCACGTACGCGGTGAAGGGCAAGCAGTACGTTGCCGTACCGACCGGCATGGGGGTGTTCAAGTTGCTGACCGCCAGGCAAAGCCCGGAGATCTACCAGCCCAACGGCGGCAATGCGCTGTATGTGTTTGAGCTGCCGGATCAGTCACCAACGGATCACTAATTCTCTGTACGTTCCAGCACCACGACGGGTGTCTGCCGCGTTGTGGCTTTTTGGTAGTCGTTGTGATGCCGCCATCGTTGCCCTGTGAGCTGAATGCGCTCGCCAGGCACTCCACCGAAGACCATCCATGCGAATCAGCCGCCCTCTTCGGCTCGCCTTTACTCTCTTAGCCGCATTGCCGCTCTATTCTATTGCCACGCGCTATTGCCAGAAATTCACAGTTGCAGGTTAGTTACTGGGAAGCCCATAAGTTTATATTTACCTTCCGCGGGTTGCGAAATCTGGCGAAATCTCAAATGACTGAACAGCGGGCTTGGAAACTTTTCCGTCTACACAGCAGGCTGTTGTTGCGTCACACAATGGATGCCCCCGCCATTCTCATAAATACGATCAACTTCCAAAGATACGACAGTCCGGTCAGGAAACAGGCGGGTAAGTGTTGCCAAAGCGTGGGCATCGGCCTTCACATCCCCGAACTGAGGCGTATAGACCGCACCATTCCCGACGTAGTAGTTGGCATATCCAGAAAAGAAGTCATCGCGAGTGGAGCGCACGTCCACGGCGCTCGGGATTTCTGCGATCTGGAACGACCGCCCCTTGGCATCGGTCGCCTTCGAGAGAATCTTCTTTGCTTCTTCACCGGCCAGCGCCCAATCCGACGTGTTGTCTCCCGGATTGGTTCCCATGATCAGAACGCCGGGTCGCACGATCCGCACCGACCCGTCGATATGGGCATCTGTGATGTCCTTGCCGCGCACGCCGGGTAACCAGATTACTTTATCGACTCCGAGACCTTGCTTGAGTTCGGCTTCGACGTTTTCGCGCGACCATCCGGGATTGCGGTTGTCATTTACCCAGCTGCTTTCATTCAGGATCAGCGTGCCCTCGCCGTCATACTCAATGCCACCGCCTTCGCCGGTGACTTGCGACTTGAAGTAAGGGCAGCTCACCAATTTGGCGATCGATGCAGATATTTTCCGGTCCAACCGATGTTCTTGCTTGCCACCCCAGCCGTTGAAATTGAGATCGAGCAACGCCACTTCGCCTGGTTGGTTCCGCAGAAACACAGGTCCGGAGTCCCGCGCCCACATGTCGTCCGTCTGAATGTCAATCAACTCGACCTTGGGCCCACACAGTCGGGCCGCCAGCGATTGATTGCCCGCCGCAACAAGCATGGCAACGGGTTCATGCTCGGCGATTGTCAGGGCTAGCCTGCCGAGCGTCTCTTGAACGCTTTCGAAATAACCGGCTGGGCCGCTGTAAATCGACCCGGTCGATGGCCAGCACATCCACGTGCGGGCGTGAGGTGACTCTTCAGCGGGTGCGAAGTAGCCCGGCGCCATGGGCTGCGCCGCAAGCGCTGAACGACCGACGGTCATTGCAGCAATCGCTGTCCCTATGAAGGTTCTGCGGTTCAACGTCATTATCGCCCCTCCTGGTCTCATCAACCCGAATTGCCCTCAGGCATCAACGCTCGTCAAGGAGAATTGGGCGGATGCGAGACCGGGCCGTTTCCCTTGCCCCAGAAGATGTCGTACTTGCGATCGAAGATGACCATCATAAGGCACTCGATCTCGCCCTGGCAGGCGAACCGATGCGGGACC
>SHZL01000054.1 GCA_009692275.1 Lysobacterales bacterium
GGCTGCTTCGACCTCATCATCGGCAGTGACCTGCTGTATGAACGCGCCCATGTAATCCCGCTGGCTGGCTTTATCCATCAGCACGCTGGCGAGAATTGCGAGGTAATACTGATTGATCCCGGCCGGGGCCACCATGCGCCCTTCAGCAAGAAAATGGTGAGCCTGGGCTACTCACATAGCCAGGAACGACCGGTATACTCAGGCGACGTGCAATCGATGCCGCGCGGCCAGGTGCTGCACTACCACCGCAGTCCCACCAGTTACAATTGACGGCTGAACGATCAGACTGCCAAACTGGCAGATTGCCATATTGCCAGACTACCCAATTGCCAGACTACCTAAAGGCAAGACCGGATAACTAACCATGGGCCCGGGCTCGGGCTTTTCGAGGATGACCATGACTGAAGCATTTATCTACGATCACGTCCGCTCACCGCGCGGGCGCGGTAAAACCAACGGCTCATTGCACGCCATCACGCCGATGGATCTGTGCAGCCAGGTGCTGGCCAGCCTGCGCGACCGCAATGAATTGGACACGCGCCTGCTGGACGACGTGATTTTCGGCTGCGTAACGCCGGTGGGAGAACAGGGTGCGGATATTGCGCGTGTTGCGGCATTGAATGCGGACTACGCCCAATCGGTGCCGGGCAAGCAACTCAACCGCTTCTGCGCCTCGGGACTGGAGGCAGTTAATACTGCAGCGGCGCAAGTCATGTCGGGTCAGTCCGATGCCGCCATCGGCGGCGGCGTGGAGTGCATGTCGCGCGTACCCATGGGGACAGACGGAGGAGCGGTGGCCACCGACCCGCAAACCGCCTACAAGGTGTACTTTGTGCCACAAGGGATAAGCGCCGATCTGATTGCTACCAAGTACGGCTTCTCGCGCACGGATCTGGATGCCTATGCGCTGGAAAGCCAGGTGCGTGCCGCCAACGCGTGGAACAAGGGCTATTTCGGAAAATCCATACTGCCCATCAGGAATCATATCGGCGAAATCGTGCTCGATCACGACGAACACATGCGCCCCGACTCCAGCATGGAAAGCCTCGCCAGCCTCAAACCGGCGTTCACCATTCCCGGCGACCAGGGCGGCTTTGATGCCGTGGCCTTGCAACGTTACCCCGAGGTCGAGTTCATTGACCACCGTCACACGGCAGCCAATTCCAGCGGCATCGTTGACGGCGCCGCCGCGGTGCTGGTGGCCAATGCCAGGACCGGCAAGAAAATGGGCTTGAAGCCGCGCGCCCGCATCCGCGCGTTTGCCTCCATTGGCAGCGAGCCCACCATCATGTTGACCGGCCCCGCGCCAGCTACCGAAAAAGTGCTGAAACGGGCCCGCATGAGCACCTCTGACATAGACCTGTTCGAGCTCAACGAAGCGTTTGCTGCGGTGGTGCTGCGCTTCATGCAGCAGCTGAACATTCCGCACGACAAGATCAACGTGAATGGCGGCGCCATTGCCATGGGCCACCCGCTGGGCGCAACCGGCGCAATGATCCTGGGCACCGTGCTCGATGAACTCGAACGGCGCAACCTGGGCACCGCTCTCGTTACCCTGTGCATCGGCGCAGGCATGGGCACCGCCACCATTATCGAACGCGTCTGATCGCGTTTCATACCGAACAAGACCAAAGAGACATAGAGCAAATGACCCATACCAGCACAATCAAGTACTCTGTTGACAGGGATGGCGTGGCCATCCTGGCCATCGACCTGCCCGGCAAATCCATGAACGTAATCACCCAGGAAGTGATGGATGACCTCGAAACCCTGGTCAAGCACGTCGCCGCTGACGCGGCGGTAAAAGGCGCTGTCATTACGTCCGCCAAGAAGGCGTTTGTTGCCGGCGTTGACATCAAGGACATGGTCACCGCCTATGATCGCGGCGTGACCGTAAAAGAAGCGTTTGAATTCAGCAATCAGCTCAATCGCCGCTTCCGCGCCATGGAGACCTGCGGCAAACCCATTGCTGTTGCCATGAACGGGCTCGCACTGGGTGGCGGTCTGGAAGTGTGCCTCGCCTGCCACTACCGCGTAATGACAGACGACCCGCGCGCCGTGGTGGGTTTTCCCGAAGTGAATATCGGCCTCCTGCCCGGTGCGGGCGGCACGCAACGACTGCCGCGACTCATTGGGGTCGCCGAAGCCTTGCCCCTGATCCTGCAGGCGAAAAACGTGAATTCGCAGAAAGCGCTGGAGCTCGGCATTGTGCATGAACTGGCCCCGGCAGACCAGGTGGTGGAACGGGCCAGGAAATGGGTGCTCGAAAAAGGTGATCCGGTTCAGCCCTGGGACAAGAAAGACTTCAAGTTGCCTGGTGGCGCCGGTGCAATGACACCCCGTAACGCCCAGAACTACACGGTCAGCACCTCCCTGGTCGCGGGCAAGACCCAGCACAACTACCCGGCGCCGATTGCCGCCCTCTCAGCCATTTACGAAGGCTGCATCACCCCGATCGACACGGGCCTTAACATCGAATCGCAGTACTTTGCCACGCTGTTGGCGGGGCCGGTGGCACGCAACATGATGCGCACCCTGTTCGTGAACAAAGGTGCGGCGGACAAGCTCAGCCGCCGTCCCGAGGGCGTCGAAAAATCGTCAGTGAAAAAGCTGGGCATACTCGGAGCCGGCATGATGGGCGCGGGTATAGCCTATGTTTCCGCCAGGGCCGGCATGCAGGTGGTGCTGCTCGACTCCGACCTGGAAAAAGCCGAACACGGCAAGGCGTATTCAACCGGCCTGCTGGACAAGGATATTGCACGGGGCTATTCCACCGAAGCAAAGAAACAGGCGCTGCTCAGCCTGATCACGCCAACGGCTAATTATGCTGATCTTGCCGGCTGTGATCTCGTCATTGAAGCGGTGTTTGAGAACGTCGACATCAAGGCTGATGTCACGCACAAGACCGAGGATGTTGTGGCAGCAAGCACCATCTTCGCCAGCAATACCTCTACCCTGCCCATCACCGGCCTGGCCGCGGCTTCCAAACGGCCCAAAAACTTCATCGGCCTGCATTTCTTCTCGCCGGTGGACAAGATGCCTTTGGTGGAAGTCATAGTCGGCAAGAAAACCTCCAACGAAGCCATCGCCCGCAGCCTGGACTATGTCCAGCAGATCTTCAAGACCCCGATCGTGGTCAACGACAGCCGCGGCTTTTTCACCAGCCGGGTATTTGGCACCTTCACTACCGAAGGCATGCGCATGCTGGCCGAGGGCATCAACCCGGCACTCGTTGAGAATGCGGCAAAAATGGCCGGCATGCCGGTTGGGCCTCTGGCCGTAACCGATGAAGTAACCATTGAGCTCGCCGAGAAGATAAGCAAGGCAACGGCACAGGCGCTGGGAAGGCAATACCCTTCGGACCCGGCGGAACAGGCCATAGCGACCATGATGGGGCTTGGGCGCAAGGGTAAGCGCTATGGCGCGGGCTTCTACGAGTACCCGGCAGACGGGAAGAAACACCTCTGGTCCGGACTGGCACAGCACTTCCCGCAAAGTGAAATACAGCCGGACGTCAATGCAGTCAAGGAACGGCTGTTGTATATCGAGGCACTGGAGTCGGCACGCTGTTTTGAGGAGAAAGTCGTGACCCATCCCGCCGACGCCGATGTCGGCTCCATTTTCGGCATTGGCTACCCGGCCTGGACGGGCGGCACCCTGTCCTTTATCGACACCATCGGCATCGGGCCGTTTGTCAAGAGCTGCGACCGTTTGGCCAAAGCCCATGGCGAGCGCTTCAAGGTATCCCGCTGGTTGCGCGCACGGGCCAAGAACAACCAGCCTTTCTATTCCTGACCAATTTCCTGCACCGGGTCTGAACCTATGCAACGCCTGATATTTGAAGAAGAGCACACCATGTTCCGCGACTCGGTGCGGCGCTTCATGCAGACCGAAATCGAGCCACATGTCGAGGCCTGGCGGGAAGCAGGTATCTGCGATAAGTCAGCCTTCCTCAAGGCCGGGAAGCAAGGCTTGCTGTGCATGTGGGCCGATGAAAAGTACGGCGGACTGGGCATGACGGACTTCCGTTTCGAGCAGGTGGTCATCGAAGAGACCATACGCCACGGCGACATCGGCCTGTTCCTGAGCCTGCACAGCCGCCTGGTCGGTCCCTACATTGGCACGCTGGGCAGCGAAGCGCTCAAACAACGCCTGTTGCCGCGGATGATCAGCGGCGAGACCATACTCGGCGTGGCCATGTCCGAGCCTTCGGCCGGCAGTGACATCTCGGGTATCAAAAGCCGGGCCGTGCGCGACGGTGAGGACTGGATCATCAATGGCTCCAAGACCTACATTTCCAACGGCATCAACGGCGGAGCGTTCGTGGTCGCCGCCCGCTCCGTGCCAGGCAAACCCCATGGCCTGGGGCTATTCGTGGTCGAAGAAGGCATGCCGGGATTCAGCCGGGGTCGCAACTTGAGCAAGATGGGCCTTAAAACCCAGGACACGGCCGAGCTGTTTTTTGAGAACGTGCGGGTACCGGCAGAAAACGTGCTCGGTGACCCGGAAAAAGGCTTTTACCAGCTCATGCATTTCCTTGCCGAGGAACGGCTGATCAGCGCCTGCCAGGCCATTACCCATGCGCAGGTGGCGTTTGATATCACGCTGGACTACATCCTTGAGCGCAAGGCCTTCGGCCGGCCCATCGGCGCTTTCCAGAACAGCCGCTTCAAGATGGCCGAGATGCGCACCGCACTGGATGTCACCCAGACCTTCATGGATCAATGTGTGCTATTGCACAATGCCGGCCAGCTCAGCGCAGAACTTGCCGCCGAGGCGAAATTCCATGCCACGGAAGTTGAATCAAAGGTGATGGATGAATGCGTACAACTGCACGGCGGCGCCGGCTACATGAGCGAGTACCGGATTTCCCACATGTTCACCGACGCCCGCGTGTCGCGTATTTATGCCGGCAGCACCGAGATCATGAAAGAAATCATTGCGCGCAGCATTGGCCTGGATGAACGGAAATTGATGGGCCCACACTGATGGGTAGCCGATTTTTTCAGGCCGCCCGCCGGGCCTCAGCCGCCTTGTCCAGATCGTAGGTTGCCTGAAGGTTCATCCACAGCTTGGGCGAAGTGCCCAGGGTTTCAGCGAGATCAAGCGCAGCCTCTGCGGTTATTCCGCGCTTGCCACGAATCAGCTCATTCAAGCGGGCTTTAGTCCAGCCGATCTGCCTGGCAAACGTGGCCTGGCTCATCCCCTTCGGCTGCAGAAACTCTTCGAGGAGGATCTCCCCCGGATGAAACGGATTTTTGGGTTGTTTGTCCATGATCTGTAGTCCACTGTTCAAGGCTGTATCAATGATAGTCGAGGATCTGCACATCAACTGCCTGCCCACCGTTCCAGCGGAAAACAAGGCGCCATTGATCGTTGATCCGTATCGAATGAAATCTCTTCATCTGGCCTTTAAGAGCTTCCAACCGGTTTCCCGGGGGCACACGCAGGTCTTTCAACGCCGAGGCATCGTGAAGGTACAATAGTTTTCGCCGTGCCACACGATAAAGCTCCGCTGGAAATGATCGGGTATGTTTGCTCTTGATGTCATAAAACAAATCCTCTGCCAAAGCATTTGCGAAGGATTTGATCATGTTCTCATGTTATCGGAATTCGATAACAACTGCAATTGTGGTTTCCAGCATCCGATGCGCCTCTCGTTACTTTGCGCCAGGTAGTACAAAATGGAACACCAGAACCCGGAATCCACGAGGATTAAACTTTGGGCCCGTTAAGCGGAATTCGCATCATCGAGGTCACCGGACTTGGGCCGGGGCCATTTTGCGGCATGATGCTGGCTGACATGGGCGCCGAGGTCATACGCGTGGAGCGCAGCAGCGCCGGCCCGGATTCACCCGTCCCCACAGACCCGCTTTCGCGTAACCGTAAATCCATTGCCCTCGACCTGAAGAACCCACGTGGGGTAGAGGTTCTGTTGCGCCTCGCCGACCAGGCTGACGCACTGTTTGAGGGCTTTAGGCCCGGTGTCGCTGAACGCCTGGGCTTCGGCCCGGACGTCTGCCTGCAGCGCAATGCCAGGCTGGTCTATGGACGCATCACCGGTTGGGGGCAGGACGGGCCACTGGCCCATGCTGCCGGCCACGACATCAATTACATTGCCCTTTCCGGCGCACTGCACGCCATCGGAGTGGCCGGTGGCAAACCGGTACCACCGCTGAACCTGGTGGGTGATTTTGGTGGCGGCGGCATGCTGCTGGCCTTCGGCATGGTGTGTGCGCTGCTGCAAGCACAACGCACCGGTGTTGGCCAGGTGGTGGATGCCGCAATGGTCGATGGGGCGCTGGCGCAGATGGCGATGTCCTTTGGCATCATGGCGATGGGGCTGTTTTCCGGGCAACCCGGTGGCCATGCACTGGCGGGCGCAGCCCCGTTCTATGATACCTATGAAACCGCAGATGGGCGCTTTGTGGCCATAGGCTCACTGGAACCACAATTCTTCCGGCTGTTGCTGGAAAAAACCGGCATTCCCCATGCCGCGTTCGCCGACGCCGGCTTCCACTCCCTTTATTCAGCGGTGGACACCGGCACATGGCCGGAACTGCGACGTCAACTGGCCGCAGCATTTCGCCAGAAAACCCGTGATGAGTGGTGCGCCCTCATGGAAGGCAGCGATGTGTGTTTTGCTCCCGTGTTGACCCTGGCCGAAGTGCATGAACATGCGCACCATCAGGCACGCAAGGCCGTGATTGAAATTGCAGGTGTCGTGCAGAACGCACCGGCGCCACGTTTCAGCGTTTCAACAACCGGGGAACCCACCCCGCCGCCCCGTCACGGCCAGGACAGTGACAGCGTGCTGGAGACATTGGGCTTTTCCGGCACTGAGATCCTGGAACTGCGCAAAGACGGCGTTATTACCTGAGGGCAGGACGCCCGGCCTCAGCCGTTCGGTGCGTTGACTGATAGCCGATAAATTGTATACTTCTGTGGACAATGCTTGGCGCATTGTCTTTGCAGAACCCAACCGCAGGCCCGCGTGTAATTGCTCCTGAACCGAACCTGAAGTCCAATTGAGGTAGCCTGATATGAGACGAGTGGCATTGCTTTTCATGGCGCTGGTTCCGCTCGTTTCCCAAGCGGCAGGCAGGGTCGAAGAAAATGTCGTCTTTGGCATGTATTCCGGGCTGGCCTTGTTGCTGGATGTGCACTATCCGGAGAAGCCCAATGGCTTCGGGATCATCAGTATCGCCGGCAGCGGATTTCATGCGTCCCTCAGCGAAGATGACATACCTTTGAAAACCTGGGGCGCAGAGGAAGCCCGGCCACTGCTTCAGGCCGGCTATACGATTTTCGCCATCAACCATCGTGCCGCACCCCGTTTTCGTTACCCGGCCGCTGTTGAAGATGTTCAGCGCGCCATGCGATTCGTACGCTTCAATGCGGAAAGATTTCACATCAATGCCGACCGGATTGGCGCCTTCGGCAGCTCATCCGGTGGTCACCTCGCCTTGATGCTGGGAGTACTGGACGGCACCGACGATGCCGACTATCCAACGCCGATCAACAAGACGAGCGCCAAAGCCCAGGCCGTGGTCGTGTATATGCCATCCACCGACCTTGTGGCCTTCGCCAATAACTCGGAAGGCGCTATCGACTTACTGGCATCTTTTATGGGGTCCCCCATTTCGCTGGATTACGACCCATCTGAAAAGCCCTACCCGATGCAGGTTTTATATGAGCAGGCTTCACCCATCACCTATGTTTCAGCCGATGATCCACCCATCCTTCTGGTTCACGGTGACGCAGACAAGGTTGTTCCGTATACGCAAAGTGTAGTATTTGTAGAAAAGCTAAAAGAAGCCGGCGGCGTGGTGGAGTTGATCACCATGCCCGGTGGTGGCCACGGCCTTGAGATCCTGGCGGTGGGAGAAAACCCACCAGACTATACCAAGGCCACGATCGAGTGGTTTGACCGCTATCTTGTGCAGCTTGACCGGGCGACCGCCAAGTGAACAACCAAACCACGGCTTCAGTTTCAACACGATCGGGCGCATTGCCACCATAGTACCCCGATTGCAACCTGATCCAACGCGCTCTCCATTCTCACCCAGGGGTTTCCCGGTCCAGGCATAAAGCCAAGCCGCGCTCAGCGGAAAGCACTCAGCCCCCAGAACTCTGCCTTATACCTGGTCTGAAAGCCCTGCATTGGTTACAGGCTAAGTTGTAAGCACCGTGTTAATATTGAGTTATAGCAATCTGTTTTATTTATTGTATACTCTTGTGCACAAAGACGTGCAATGACGGACTTTTCGTATAACTCCATCGACTGCCTTTCGCAGATGGATCTTGAACCGCCTGTCCCCACTCAGAATGAAGGACGTATGCCATGATGACCAGAAACAAACTCCATTTACGCATTCAGCAGCTTGGCCTCCCTGGCTTCCTGGTCGGAGTCCTGCTTTCCGGATTCACGGCACTGGCTACTACCCCGGTTGCATTTGCGCAGGCCATCGTGGCTGAGCCGGCACTCGAGGAAGTAATCGTGACAGCGCGGAAACGCGATGAAACCGTACAGGACGTTCCAGCAACCATCAGCGTCCTGGATTCAGACCTCATAGACTCACTGAATATCACCCGCGTCCAAGATTTCGAATACCAGGTCCCTGGCCTGGTCTTTGGCAATCGCGGATTCGATGGCGCGTTGATCGGTATCCGCGGCGTGTCCAGCTTCCGTGGCTTCACGGGTGACCAGGCCGCGGTTGCTGTGCACATGGATGGCATCTACCTGCCGCAGTCCGGCCAGGCCCTGGGCCGCATGTTTGACATCGAGCGCGTGGAAATCCTCAAGGGCCCGCAAGGCTCGCTGTACGGCCGTAATGCCGTATCCGGTGTCATCAATCTCATTTCACGCGCCCCGGGCGATGAGTTCGGCGGCTACACCAAAATCGGCTACGGTTCCCGCAATACGTTCACTGGTGAAGCGGCACTCAACGTCCCCATTGCGGAAGGTCAAGCGCTGAGGTTTTCCATAGCCGGCGCCGATGGCGATGGCTACGTTCACAACGTCCTGGACAATCGTACCTTTGGGAATAATGACTACATTGCCGGGCGCCTGAGCTACGCCGGTAATTGGGACAATGTCACGGTCAGTGGAATTGTTCAGCAAAACCATGACACCTCCACCACTGCACGACAGCCCGCCCGGCTGAACGACCCCTCCAGCAGCACGGAAGGCATCTATTTTGATCAAACGGCGATCAATACCGAGGAAAGTTACGATCGCAACGACACGCTGGTCGGCCTGCAGATCGACGTCGACTTCGACGATATCGTTTTCCGATCCGTCACCGGTTATTCCAAGTACAAGCTCGACCAGGTCAGCGATGCTGAAATGGATCTGAACCCGACCCCGGTGAACCCCTTCCTCGGCTATCAGGAGAGCACAGCCTGGTCGCAGGAGTTCAATCTGTTTTCAAGCGACGGCAAAGTGTGGGACTGGCGGACCGGCGCATACTTCATGAGTGAGAAAGTGATCGAAACCCGCTTCAACGACAACACAACCTCCGAATACGCGAATTTCTTTTCGGATTACGACGACTTCTATCTGAAGCAGACCGGCGATTCCTGGGCCCTGTTCGGCACCCTGGATTTCCACCTGTCCGATGCCTGGGACTTGTCCGTCGGCGGCCGCTATAACGATGAAACCAAGAAGCAATTACAGCAAGAAGTCTGGGGCATCGTCTACACTCCCGTTCCGCCTATTCCGAATTGCGACGCCACCGGTGGTGGTGCCCTGAACTGTTACTCAGAAGACGAGAAAAAGTTCAACTGGAGTGCCTGGTCGGGTGACTTTTCATTGACCTGGGATGTCAGCGACAGCACCAACCTGTACACCCGTTGGGCAACGGGCTTCCGTTCAGGCGCCATCGGCGGCGTAATTGGTCTCGAAAACGGTCTGGACCAGCTTTTCTATGGACCCGGAACCCTGGAACTCACCAAGCTTGATCCGGAAAAACTGAATTCGATCGAGTTTGGCTCCAAAAGTTTGCTGCTGGATGACCGCTTGAGTTTCAACTTCGCTGGTTTTTACAACGTGTACAAGGATCAGCTGACTTTTATCTTCGATCCGCAAACTTTCCGCTTTATTGAAGACAATGTCGGCAAATCGGAATACTACGGTGCTGAGGTGAGCGGCAACTGGCTGCTCAGTGAAGCGTGGAGCGTTGATTTCGGCGCCTTGTGGATGCACTCCGAAATAACCGATCTCGGCGAACTGGCAACCGGAGCCGTAGAGGGCAACAAGCCCATCTACTCGCCCACTTTCAGCAGCGCACTGGGTATCAACTACTTCACACCGATCGGTACCGGCGCACTGTCTCTGCGCGCTGAGTACAACTACAAATCCAGCCTGTATTTCGACCTGGCCAACAAGATCGGGGAAGATGCAGTCGGCCTGCTGAACCTGTCTGCCCGATACGACTTCAAGGACGATACCTGGTATCTCTACGCGTTTGTCCGCAACCTGACGGATGAGCGCTACCTGAGCAATTCAACTCGTACAGATTTAGCGGCTGGACCTGGTCCCGGCAACGCCAACCCCGCTGACCCGCGCACCTACGAATTTGGAGTTGGTTTCAATTTCTGATCAGGCTTAATCAAAAAAATTACGGCCCTGCGGCCCGGCCTGCCAAGCTTTTTTGGTGCGCCGGGCCTCTTTTTTGTGACAGTGTCCAGCGCACAGTTAATAGGATGCAGATCCCTGTTGGGCAGTGGAACCGTGCCTGACATCCGGCGTCTCTCGGGAATCTACAACCCTGCCTGTGGAGATTCAAACGTCACGCGCCCACCCATTACCGTGAGGAGGACCCGAGCTTCCAGCAATATGGCGGGATCTTTGTCCGCAGTCAGGATGTCTCGCGAGACGACCAAGAAATCCGCCAGTTTACCGACCGTCAAACTGCCCTTGATTTGTTCATCGAAGCTGGCATAGGCGCCATCAATAGTGAAATGCCGTAGCGCCGCCTCGATTCCTATTCGCTGCTGAGGGTACCAGCCGCCCGGTGGCTCGCGCTGCAAGTTTTGGCGCGTCAATGCCGTATGCAGGGCAATCAGAACATTCATCGAAGATACCGGGAAATCGCTGGCAAAAGCCTGAACCAGTCCCGCATCGTCTATCGACCGGTATGCTTGTGCGCGCTGCATGCGTTCAGGGCCAAGCAGCAAGGCGTAATTACCGAGGTTGGTTGCATCGGGATAGGCAAAATTCGGCTGGCTGGAAGCAATAACGCCCAGCGTTTTCATACGCTCGAGGTCCCGGGCGCTTGGAATGTCGAGGTGCTCAATGCGGTATCGCCGCCCCGCTGCACCGTTTACTTGCGATGCATTCGCAAACGCATCTATGGCCTGTTTGATCGCCGCGTCACCTACCGCATGCAGCATGACCTGGAAACCCGCCGCATCGAACCGGGCCACTGCCACATTGAGTTCATTCGAGTCCCAGTATGAAAGGCCAGCCTGACCGTTCGTAAGTGGCTCGAGCATGAAGGCAGTACTCGCATCGATGGTGCCATCAAGTATGCCCTTGGCGCCCCCGAACTTGAACATCGGACCGGCGTATTTCTGCTTGAGCTCCTGATAATGCTGAATTTGCTGATCCGATGAATTACGCAATGTCGCCACACTGTAGATGCGCAGTTTGAGACCCTGGGTTTCGAGCAACTGGACAATCACAGCCAGTTCTGGTCCCTGCAATTCACCCAGGTTCTGAACTGAAGTGACGCCATAAGACGCCGCCTCATCTTGAATCGCCTGGAAGCGCTTCAACAGCTTTGCAGGCGAAGGTGGTGGAATTAATTCTATGACCCGCTGCACCGCCTTGCCGTTCAGTTCCCCGGTGGGCTCGCCGGCGGCATCGTGAAGGATGTGTCCCTGCTTCGGGTCCGGCGTATTCCTGTCAATGCCGGCCCGGCGCAGCGCCTCGCTGTTGGCCAGCGCCATGTGGCCATCACGCCCTATCAAGTACACCGGTCGATCCGGAACAATCGCGTCC
>SHZL01000055.1 GCA_009692275.1 Lysobacterales bacterium
GGTTCCCGCCATGCACTGGGAAACAGCAAGCAGCGTTCCCGGGGCTACCATCGAACAAGACTTCAACAATTTCATGCGCGATGCGGAAAAATTCGTTCTACCGTTGGATACACAAGCAATCATTGCAGCAGCAGCGCGGCTGGATATACCGTGCGTGAAACTGGAACGATCACCGTATGGCGGGCTGGAAGGGGATTTTCGTATTCGCCGTAACGGCCTGCTCAAACTCGGCCATTCCCGCCATCAACACATCCTCGATGGCACCTTGTGTATTGGTCGCAATCCTGAGCTTGTGCCGCTGTTGTTCGATCGGGGAAAACTCTATGACTGCCTGTTGGCACTGGGGCTGCCAGTCCCCGGCCGGGACATGGAGTTCCGTAATCTCATTACCGCCAGGCGGGCGATGCGCGCGGCGGATCGCATTGGTTACCCGGTGGTCCTCAAGCCGGCTAAAAAGTCCCGGGTTGCGGACACTATGGCGCCGAAGGTCTTTGGTCCACTGAACTCAAGCGCAGAAGTAAAAAGCGCATTCGAGTCCGTGCGCAGTGGCAATCAGAAAGTTGTGGTCGAGCGGTATGTGCCCGGCGCGACTCTGTATTTGCTGCTGGCCAATCACGAGCCCGTCATCGCGCTGCAAGCCGATGGTGCGGAAATCCCGCAGGGTGCAATAGACGCATCTACCTGGGAAATGGCACGGCAGGCTTCGCGCGCCCTGGATACCGGCCTTCTGGTTCTGACCCTGGTCACGCCTGATCCGGGCCGGCCGCTGGCTGCAACCGGGGGGCTGTCGTCAACCTGGATCCGGCACCCCGGCTGGACCAGTGGCTGGCTGCGGATTCAGCAGCGATGGTGCGCGCTGCCGAAGGCCTGTTGCATTGCCTGTACCCGCCCGGAAATCCTAGCCGGATACCACTGGTCGCCGTCACTGGAACCAATGGCAAAACAACAACTGCAAGGATGATTTCACGCATCACGCGGGCGGCTGGTTTCGCGCCGGGCCTGGCCAGCACCAGTGGGGTATTCATCAATGATCAGCTGGTTCAAAAAGGCGACTTATCCGGCCTGGCCGGCCACCTCATGCTATCGGAATCACGGGACATCAACCTGGCGGTGCTCGAAACTGCACGGGGTGCTCTGGCCCACAGCGGCTTCATGTTTGACTGGTGTGATGTGGGCATTTGTCTGAACGTGACAGCCGATCACCTGGGAGAATACGGTGTTCACACCCTGCAGCAAATGGCGGAAATCAAACGCAGCATCCTGCAGCGCGCGCGGCGGGCAGTTGTGTTGAATGCGGATTACGCTACCTGCCGTGACATGCTGCCGTTTGCGCCGGGTATCCCGCTCTACCTCGTTGCGCTTGAATCGGGCGTCGAGTCGCTACGGGAACTGGCCGCAGACCATGGCGCAGATAGCACCTGGTATTGTGTCGTTGAAGCGCAAAACGGGCATGAGTGGATCGTGTTGTACGAGCCAGCGGGGAAGCGCCTGCCCTTGATTGCTGTGGCCGGCATTCCAGCCACAATGGATGGAGCGGCCAGGTTCAACGTGAGTAATGCGCAGCATGCGCTATGTGCCTGCCTTGCGCTGGGTGTTGATCTCACCGTGATGCGCACGGTTCTGGGCAGCTTCAGCAACAGCCATGAGGACAACCCCGGGCGCTTGAACATTTACCGCGGATTTCCCTTCACCGTCATCATGGACTATGCGCACAACCCGGATGGGATGGTGAAGCTGGGCGAATTTATCCGCCACATGGATATACCCGGCAGAAAAATAGTGCTGTATGCCGCCACCGGAAACCGTTCGGATGAATTTGTTTATGATCACGCGCGCAGTGCAATACCCTACTTCGACCACTTCGTATGCCGCAGTTATCCGGGAAAACGCGGAGACGAGAGGCCACAGACCCGCACCATGATGAAGGCGGCTTTGCTTGAAGCCGGAGTTCCGGAAGACCGGATAACGGTGGTGGATGTGGCCACAGATGGGGCCTTCCAAACCATGAGCCTGGCCCGCAGCGGGGATCTGGTGGTCATAACCCCGGGAGATGCGGAAATGGACACCATGTGGCAAACCATCCAATCGTTCCAGCCCCTGTTTGCAGCTGGGTAGTGCGATATGGGACTTTTAGAATTGGGCCTTAATCGTTATATACTGAAACCATGACAGCGAAAGTAACATCCATTTTTGCCCGGACTCCGTCTGCCGGGCCCGCAGAATCCGTGACCCAAAAGGCCGAGGCCCCCAAAGCCATGACCTCGAAAGCCGTGGCCATCAGTGATCTGAGTGACCCATCGCTCTATGTTAACCCCGAGCTGGCACAACTGAAGTTCATCGAGCGTGTTTTGGGACAGGCTGTGGATGAACAGGTGCCTTTGCTCGAACGCTTGCGCTTCCTGTGCATAACCAGCTTGCTGGTGGATGAATTTTTTGAAGTACGGGTGGCATCGTTGAAGCAACTCATATTGCACGGCGCAGCCAAGCCCGGCGCTGACGGCCTGTCTGCGCCCAAAACTCTGAGTGCCATTCGGCAAAACGTTTTGCGCCTGGTACGCGAGCAGTACCGGGTGTTGCACGAAGTGCTCACACCGCAACTGGAAGCCGAGCAGATCCGTTTCCTGCTGCCGCAGGACTGGACCGGGCGGCAGCGCGCGTGGCTGCGGCGTTACTTTAAAAATGAACTGATGCCGGTATTGAGTCCGCTCGGGCTGGACACAGTTCATCCCTTCCCGCGAATCCTGACCAAGAGCCTGACCTGCGCGGTGGAATTGCGTGGCCGCGATGCCTTCGGCCGCGAAGCCAGCATGGCTTTGATCAGGGCGCCGCGTTCGCTGCCGCGGGTCATTCTCATCCCGCGGTCCTATTCCCGGGGACCGCATGATTTTGTGCTGTTGGGCTCAGTGCTGAGCGCTTTTACCGCCGATCTGTTTCCTGGAATGGAAATTCTTGGTATCCACCAGTTTCGGGTAACACGCAACTCGGAGCTACTGATAGACGAGGAGGAAATCGAGAATCTCGCCAGCGCCATCAAGGGAGAATTGATGGAAAGGGGCTTTGCCGCCGCAGTCCGGTTGGAGACCAACTCAAGCTGCCCCCCGGCACTGGAAAAACTCCTGGCTGCCAAATTCGACCTGCAGCCGGATGACCTTTACCAATACGAGGGTCCGGTCAACCTAAACCGTCTGTCAGAGGCGATCAAACTGATCGACCGTCCCGATCTGAAATACCCGGTGTTCAAACCTGTGGTGAAGAGTTCCCTTGCCGGTCAACCGGATTATTTCGGTATTTTGCGGCGGCGTGATGTGTTACTGCATCACCCCTATGAAAGCTTCAACACCGTGCTTGAGCTGTTGCGCCAGGCCAGTCGCGACCCCAACGTACTCGCGATCAACCAGACCCTGTATCGCACCGGGGCCGATTCCCAGATTGTTAACCTGTTGATCGATGCAGCGCGCAATGGCAAGGACGTCACTGTAGTTGTGGAATTACGCGCCCGTTTTGATGAGGAGGCTAATATCAGCCTGGCTACACGCCTGCAAAGCGCGGGGGTGCAAGTGGTCTATGGTGTAGTGGGGCGCAAGACGCACGCCAAGATGCTGCTGATCGTGCGGCGGGAACGCAGGCGGATGCGCAGGTACGTGCACCTCGGGACCGGAAACTATCATTCGGGCACTGCGGCCCTGTATACCGATATTGGCTTCCTGACCTCTGACCGCCAGATAGTCGAAGATGTACACCTCGTGTTCAAACAGTTCTCCGGCCTGGCGAAGTTGAATAACCTCAAACGCCTGTTGCACTCGCCCTTTACCCTGCACAAACAGCTGATTGCCAAGATCCGCCGCGAACGAAAGAACGCAAAAGCCGGCAAACCCTGCGGGATCAGCATCAAGGTCAATGCCCTTACGGAACCAAAAATAATCCAGGCTTTGTACTCCGCTTCACAGGCCGGGGTTCCCATCCGTTTGCTGGTGCGTGGCATGTGTTGCTTGCGGCCGGGGTTGAAAGGTGCTTCCGAAACGATTCGAGTTCGTTCCGTGGTCGGACGATTCCTGGAACACGCGAGGGTATTTCATTTCGTCAACGGGGGCGACAAGGAGATCTGGTGCTCCAGTGCGGACTGGATGGGACGCAACCTGCTGGAGCGCGTCGAGGTGGCTTTCCCAATCGACAACAAGCTGCTGCAGGCTCGCATCATTGAGGAATGTTTCACCATTCCCTGGCAGGATGACATGGCAGGCTGGGACATGCAGCCTGATGGCAGTTACCTCGCCAGCAAGACAGAGGATGCAAGCAAGCTCAAGCACCCGCAAAGGAAACTGTTAAAAGTTATCCGGCCCTGATCACCAGGCCGGTCTCAATCCTGGGCCTGCAACGCAGCAATCCGCTGCTCCAGTGGCGGATGGCTCATGAACAGCTTTTTCAGGCCATCACCCACGCCGCCGGAAATTCCAAAAGCAGCCAGCTGTCCCGGTAAATCACGGGGTTGCTGTGAGCGCTGCAAGGCCTGTAATGCGCCTATCATCTTGAATCGTCCCGCCAGGCTGGCCCCGCCCGCATCCGCGCGGAACTCCCGCCGACGGGAAAACCACATGACGATCATCGAGGCGAAAATGGAAAGGCAGATCTGCGCCACGATGGAGGTGATGTAATACGCCGGGCCGTAGCCTCTTTCTGTCTTGAACACCACGCGGTCGACGACATGGCCAATCACGCGCGCGAGGAATATTACGAAGGTGTTCACCACTCCCTGCATCAGGGCCATGGTGACCATGTCACCGTTGGCCACATGGGAGATCTCGTGGCCGAGCACGGCCTCCACTTCCTCGGTCTTCATACTTTGCAACAACCCGGTACTCACTGCCACCAGGGCAGCATTACGCCGCATGCCCGTGGCAAAGGCGTTTGGTTCGGGCGACTGGAATATGCCAACTTCCGGCATGCTGATACCGGCCTGCTCTGCCTGGCGTTTGACGGTGTCGAACAGCCATTTTTCAGAATTGTTCGAGGGTTGAACAATGACGTGGACTCCCATGGCGCGCTTGGCCATGAACTTCGACATGGCCAGCGAAATAAACGAGCCACTGAAACCAATCACCGCCGCCATGACCAGCAATGACTGCAGATTCAGGTCAACGCCGTTTTTCGCCAGCGTGCCTTCGATACCGAGCAACTGGAAAACGATACTGACCAGCACCAGCACGGCGACATTGGTAGCAAGGAACAAGAAAATGCGCATCATTGACGGAGTCTCCCAAGGATTTGTGTTGGAAATGGTTGGCGGTTCATAGATTGAGTGTCCCTGGGTTTATCCGGCAGGCGCGCTGGTATTGAGCGCCAGCAGCCTGACCAGGCAGAGCAACAACAGGCCTGCCAGCCAGTTGTGCGCAATCGCCAGAGCCATGGGCAGGCCCGACAGCACGGAGCTCACTCCCACTGAGAGCTCCAACAGCACGAGCAGCACAATCGCCGCCCCTGTGCGACGTTGTGCGCCTGCACTGCGCAAGGCCAGCACTCCCGCCAATAACACCAGGCTGCCGGCAAGCACTGCACCGAGGCGGTGGGCCTTGGCAATGGCCAGTCGTTCCGCGCCCCCAATCGCGTGGCCTGAAGGTGTCACCTCGTGGGTGCGGGACAGATTGAGTGCGGTGGCGATTTCCGGTCCCGGCCAGTAGCTTCCCTGGCAATCCGGCAACGTGGCGCAGGCGGTAGCGGCAAAATTGGCGCTGGTCAGTCCGCCGAGAAGGATCTGCACGGCCAGAAGCATCAGCGCAAAGCCAGCCAGGACAGCAGATGCCCGGGTAGAAAACGGATGGGCAGAAGACAACTGGGTGGTAGATGCGTGCGGAAGGATGCCTGCAGCGGCAACCGTGCCGTGCCTTGGCCATCGTTCATCATCTCGCTCCCGCCAGGGATCGGAAATGGGCAAGCTGGCAGAAGCGGCAGGGGAGGGCTGAAACCACAGCCAGCCCAGCAGTCCCAGCATAGTGAAACCACCGGCAAGGTTGCCCATGACCACGGCGGGGTCGTGCAGATGTCCGGATCGAATGCCCAGCACGGCCAGCCAGACGGTCAGGGCCAGCAAGGCCAGCGAAACCAACCGGCGCCGCTTCAAGCGCATGGATGCCAGGGTGAGAATCAACACCAGCAAGCCGAGCACGCTGGCCACCAGGCGGTGCAGGGGGGTGGCCCATGCCAGTGGTTGGCTGGACTGCTCCACCAGCTGCCGGTAGGCATTCTCGCCCGTGGCTCGGAGTTTCTCCTGCGCTGTTACGGTCGTTTCCGGAGCGGCACCAATGCGGCCATAACACTGCGGCCAGTCCGCACAGCCGATGCCCGAATGCGCGAGGCGCAGATAGGCACTTAACGAAACCAGCAAGACCACCAGGATCAGCGTGATACCCGTCAGTGTTTTCAAGTGTTTGTACTCCGGGTTAGTGGCAGTGATTTTTTTCCATTCTACGCGGTCCAGCCCATTGTTAAAGCCCCATACGCGGTCGGCGTCCCACTGGAACTGGCAAGCGTTGGCGGACCACTACTCAGCCGGCGCAACGGGTAATGGATTTGCCAAGGCCTATCTCGAATCGCCTTACGGCACTATCCTGGTGGGCGTTTACGAGTGTCCGGAGGGCAAACAGATCAAGGTGCTCACGGATATCGACCCGGCCCGAATTCCGAAAAGCACCGTTTACAGTTCCTGTCCGCCTAATCGATCCCCATACGGTTCGGTTGCCACTCGAGACCGAGCGCCATGATGCGCTCGAGCAGGTCGGAATAGCTCGTCATCGAGCGGAGCGCCGACTGCGCGAAGTCCTCCGCCTTCGCGAGCTGCGGATTCGGGTTCGCCTCGATCACGTAGGGGTTTCCGGTCTCGTCCATGCGGAAGTCGAAGCGCGCATAACCGGACAGCTCGAGTGCCCGGAATGCGCGCGTCGCGAGGTGCTTGATCTTGACTGCGACCTCGTTTTCAAGCTTCGCTTCTGCTGTGTGGATGCCGTGTTTCTTCTGGTAGGCGACGTTCCACTTCACGCGCTCCGTCGCGATGTGCCAGTTGTCCGCTGGCATGTCCGCGAACGACATCTCCCAGACGGGAAAGACGCGGAGGCGATGGTTTCCGAGAACACCTACGTACAACTCCCGTCCTTTCACGAACTGTTCCACGATGGCGGGTGTGAAGAGCGTATCGTGGATGAACTTGACCCTTTTCTCGAGCTGCTCCTGGTTTGCCACCACGGACGCCTGCGAGATGCCGGCGGACGACTCGTAAGTGAGCGACTTCACGATGAGCGGAAAGCTCAACCACTTGGGCCGCACCGGCTTCGTGCGCAGCGGGATCACCTTGAAGGCAGGTGAGGGGATGCGATGATACGCGAGCAGCTTGCGCGCGAGCGCCTTGTCGCGCGCGAGGGTCAGGCCGCGTGGATTGCAGCCGGTGTAGGGGACTTTGAGAAGCTCCAGGTAGCTCACCACGTTCTGATCGAAAACGCCGATGTTGTCGAACGCCTCGAGCAGGTTGAACACGATGGTGGGTTTGAACTCCTCGATCGACGAGCGGATGGGCGTGAGGTCATCGTGAACGCTGATCACCAGTAGCGCGTGGCCGCGCTCGCGGAGCGTCGTGACCACGTCCCACTCCATGCGCCAGGCGGGCTCCACCTCGGCGGTGGTAATCCCCTCCCTGGGCACCAGGTCTTTGTGCACGAGCAGCAGCACGCGTTGCTTCTTCATTACATCGCCACCCGGTGTCGCCCGCTGTGCAGATAATTCATGGTCTGCACCGTCAGCAGAACCGTGAACTCGTGCCGTGCCCGTTCCTCGGGGACTGCGAGCCGGAGCTTCAGCTCCTTGCAGCGTACTATCATGTTCTCGAACACCCGGTCAATCGTGTATTGATAGATACCCGTCCAGCTCGCGACCAGGCGGCGTGCGGGCTGTCGCATTTTCCCCAGGAACTGCGCGGCGGTCATGTTGTTCGCGTACTCTGGCGCGTCCGAGAAGAGCCGGCGCAGATCGCGATCGTAGTACTCCGGGTGGTCCAGGCCGTGGTGCCGTCGCCTTCCACGGTAATGATGCGCAAGCGAGTAGCGCAGCGACCGTAAAGGATCAATCTCCGCGGTGCTCGTTACCAACGGCTCCTGGCCACGCAGCCCCCGCATCAATTCGTCCATGTACTCGATCTTGGCCAGGGCCGGCCAATCCGCGTAGCGCCCCCGCCAGTCGGACTCCGGTGTCAGCCAGACCGCGAAAGTCTCGGCGAAGTCTTCGTCCGGATGGGCCTGCGCGTACCACGGATCGAGGTGCTGGACGAAGCTCTTGCTGTATGGCCGGGGGTCGTAGAACTCCGGGTAGGGGAGCGTCGAAGGCCCGAAAATCGATCTCCGGCGTCGCCTGAGCCGGAGCCTGTACTCGTTGTCGATCACGTGACCGGCTTCGTGCCTCAGAATACGCATGCACCAGTCGTGATCCCCTCCCTCAACCTCCAGCATCTGCGCCTTCTCCAGGCGCTCCAGGCGAGGGTGCGTCAAATAGAAAGGTACCGCCATCGACACGGTTCCGTCCGGCGTGAACCACTCGTGGGAAATATAGAAATGGGCGGGAAAGCGAAGCTCGCGGGCTTCCAGCTCGGCCTGGAGCTGCTTGATGCGGCCCTCGAGGACGGTCCCCTCGATACGGAGCGGGAGGTCCGCCAACCGGAGTGGGAGCAGCTCCTGGTCGGGGAGGTCGGTCCAGTCGGGGGGCAGCTTCCGCACGGTCATGGCATATTCTCGTCAAGGATTGGGGTCAGAGTAATTTGCACCGTTTCCGCTCCGGTTTCAGTCCTTAACCCGGCTGACCTGCACGGGTTCGCCGCGGACCAGGCGGACGTAGCGGGGGATTTTTTTCCATTCTACGCGGTCCAGTCCGTCGTTAAAGCCCCATACCCAGGCGGCATCCCATTGGAACTGGTAATCGTTGGAGGACCAGTACTCACCCGGCTGGGTGTAGCGGAAAAACTCAACAAGGCCAGCGCCAGGAAAATCACGAAGAATACGATCTGGCGTTGCTTGATTACTGTGCCGCGTTTGCGCTCTATGGCGCGCAGAATCCAGTCAGAAAGCAGGTAGACAACGATGGCGTTCAGGCTGAAAAGAATTAGGTCAGACATGGCGGCCCTGGTTAAACCCTGCGTTTCCTTATGGACTGATAGGCTACCAGCAGGAACAATAAGCCGCCAATGACCGAGATCACGCCACCGAGGCCCATCAGGCCCATTCCGGCAATCTCACCGAAGTGTTGGAAACCTTTTTCCAGGCCTGCTGTTTTGCGCTGCACGCCATAGCCACCACTCCAGGCCAGGCCGGAGATGTGCAGCAACTGCCCGCTGGCATAAATGATCGGTTGCCAAAACGCCAAGCGCGGCGGGATGGCGCCAAAACCCAGCCGCGGCAACAGGTAATAACATACGCCCATGAAGGCAATGGTTACGCCAACGGTGGAGCCGTGGTAGTGGGCCGGAATCACGATATCCAGCCCGGAAATCATGAAGCCGAGTACGCCCCCCGTGGCAAAAAGAGCCATGGATGAGAGTAACGCTGAACGCAGGTAGCGGGCTTCACCCAAGGGCTTTTCCGCTTGCCACAGGCTGGCAGTAACCGCCAGACCCAATGGCAGACAGGACAGGCCGCCAAACTTCATCAGCTCGGTGAAAGCCAGGCGGTGCCCGGGGGACGCGATGTCGTGCGCGAGGTAAAAAAACGGCACGGTGATGACCGGTAGCGCAAGAAAGATCAAAAAGGTAACTGTGACCCTTGGGGTAAGGGAAAACCGGCAAGCACTCAGGTTGGCCAGCAGAACCCATGCGAGCATCATCAGCAGGGTATGGGTGAACTGCAAGACGTGGCCGCCGCCCCAGAACAGTAATTCGAAATAGATTTCACCGGCAACCTGCTGCGGTACGCTGGCCAGCGATGCGAGGAAAGCAAACACTGCAACGCCGGTGACCAGGGCTGACAGGCGACTGCCGATGCGCAAAGCGTCCGCGCCACTGAGTTGGCCGCGTTCGTGCGATTCGCGGTACGTACCACCAATGATGCAACGCAGCAGGTGTGAGGTGATTCCTGCGGTAAACAGGCCCAACCCGGCATAAAAAACCGGGTGACGCAGCAGGGGCACATAATTGTTCATCAGTGGATCACCCGCTCCAAGGAAGGGCGAGGCGATGACCGTTGCGGTTCCCGATGCGGCCAACAGGAATGACAAACGGTCCCAGGCGGGTGCGTCATGGACACACGCCAGGCTCCAGAAGACGCCCGCCATGCACAGCAACCAGATCAAAACCGACAGGTTCACATGCACCACCAGCGCGGTGCGGAAAAAGTCGATGAACGGAATCAATTCCTGCACGCCCGGCGTGCGCGCCAGCACCAGCAGCAAGGAGAAGACCCCGGCGCCGACCAGGGACGTGAGGCCCAGCAACAGCCAGGCGCGGGCGGTTTCCCCCAGGGCTTCGCTGCGAATGGGTAAATCGAAAATGGCTGGCTGCATAAAAGCGTTGGGCACCGGGCGAATTCTACGCTGCAAGGTAGCGGTCATCGGCCCATACGTCAACGCCAGCAGCAATCGTGCAAGGTGCCGCAGCGGGTAGCGCCTGTTATGATCACACGCTTGTGCTGCCACGGGTTATCCTGGCAGGGAAGCGGGATGGACCCAAAGGCAGAATCTATGAACGACCTTGGCGGCAGGCTTATGACCGATTATCCCGACGTGCCGGGCTTGCTGGCGCATGAGCGTCCCCGTGAGCCGGTATATTGCATTTACCCGGAGGTTTACCGCCGCGCAGCACAAGACTTCGTCAGCGGTTTTCCCGGCCGGGTTCTGTATGCAGTAAAAGCCAACAATTACCCGGCTATAGTGCGCCTGCTCCATGCCGGTGGCGTGCAGCACTTTGACTGCGCGTCCGTGCCGGAAGTCGCGCTGGTAGCCGAGCATTGCCCCGGGGCCACTTGCTATTTCATGGTTCCGACCCGTTTGCGGGGTGCGGCCCGCGAAGCGTTCGAACGTTATGGTGTGCGCCATTTCATGATTGACCACGCCTCCGGCATTGACATCCTTGCCGCGGAAGTGGATCTGCGGCAGGTCGTGGTGTTTACCCGCGTGGCGGTGCATCACGCGGCAGCCATGATGGATCTGTCGACAAAATTTGGCGCGCCCCCGGAACAGGTCGCCGGCATGATGACTGCTCTTGCGGCCCGCGGCGCTGAGCCGGCCCTGGCGTTCAATGTGGGTTCACCGGTCATGCGCACCGAAGCATATACCTACGGCATGAGCGTCGCCGCCGGCGTGCTGGCAGAGTTGCCGTTCCAGGTGAACCTGGTCGACATCGGCGGTGGGTTTCCCTATGCTTATCCCGGGATTTCGGCGCCACCACTGCGGGACTACTTTCATGCTGTGAAGCAAGCCACGCTGGCTCTGCCGCTGGCGCCGGATGCAGTGATCATGGCCGAGCCGGGCCGGGCATTGGCGGCACCGGGATTGTCCGCCGTGGTGGAAGTCTTGTTGCGGCGCGATGATCGGCTGTACCTGAACGACGGCATGTATGGCATTTTCTGGGAATTGCGTTTCAGGGACCACGATGGTTATCCCTTCCGCGCCTTCCGCGACGGCGTGCCGTTGCAGGGCGAGACCTTGCCGTTTCGCCTCTTTGGACCGACCTGTGATTCCACCGACGTGTTACCGATAACGTTTCTGCTGCCTGCGGACATTGCACCCGGGGATTACATAGAGTTTGGCAGCATCGGCGCCTACAGCCTCAGTGGCCGTACCGCGTTCAACGGTTATTTCAGCGAACGAATCATCCAGTTAAGTGATGTAAATGCCCAACCACCTGGCTGCTGAATCCAGCCCCTATCTGCTGCAACACGTCGACAACCCGGTTGACTGGTACCCATGGGGTGAGGAAGCACTGGCCCTGGCAAAGGCGCAACACA